>JBAQXA010000276.1:0-10795 GCA_049299195.1 Nocardioides sp. | reverse complement strand
CGCCTCACCAGTCTTCGGGCGCCGCCGACGGGCGCGACCCCGGGGAGAGCGCTTCCCCTGGTGCCTCCGCCCCTTCGGCGCCGACCACCGGGCTCGGCGACCGTGGCGAGCGAGTCCTGCGCCTGCTGGAAGCCGTCGCCCACACCAGCCAGCCGCCGTACCACTCCGGCTATGAGCGCGGCTGCGCGGCCGGCGAGGCGTGCGTCTTCGGCGAACCGTGGACCGACGACTACGACGGCCCGCTGGGCCGCAACGGGTGCGACACCCGACAAGACGTGTTGCTCGCGCAGATGCGCGATATCGAGATGCGTTGGGGATCGAGCTGCCGGATCTATGAGGCCTGGGTGATCGACCCCTACACGGGTGAGCGGCTGACCTGGCGCGACGACGGCTACTGGATGCAGATCGACCACATCTATCCCCTCGCCGAGGCCTGGCACGCGGGCGCGTGGCAGTGGTCGCAAGCGCGTCGTGTCCGCTTCGCCAACGACGTACGCCGCGAACTGCTGGTCGTCTCCGGGCGCGCCAACGACGACAAGGGCTCCGGCAGCCCGGCCGAGTGGCTCCCACCCAACCGCGGCTTCCGGTGCACCTACGTGACCAAGTACCTCCGCGTCGCCCGCGCCTATGACCTCAGCGTCACCGAGGCCGATGCGGTCGCCATCCGGCGGGTAGCCCGAGGGTGTTGACCTCCTGTCGGGCATGATGCACCGGTGACCGCGCGCTGCTTTGCCTCCGACAACTATTCCGGCATCCACCCCGAGGTGCTCGCCGCGATCGCGGCCGCCAACGAGGGCCACGTCACCTCCTATGGCGCCGACCCGGTGACCGCACGGCTGCACGACGTGATGCGCGACCGCTTCGGCGCGGCGGCGCTGACCTTCCCCGTCTTCAACGGCACCGGCGCCAACGTCACGGCGCTGCAGTCGGTCCTCCCCCGCTGGGGCGCCGTCATCTGCGCTCAGGGCGCCCACATCAACTGCGACGAAGGCGGGGCTCCGGAGCGCGTAGCGGGCCTGAAGCTCTATCCGGTCCCCACCCCCGACGGCAAGCTCACCCCCGAGCTCATCGACCGAGAGGCGCGTGGCTTCGGCGACGAGCACCGGGCCCAACCGCTCGCGGTCTCGATCACCCAATCCACCGAGCTCGGCACCGTCTACACACCAGGCGAAGTGCGCGCCCTGTGCAGCCACGCCCACGAACTCGGCATCGTCGTGCATGTCGACGGCGCCCGGATCGCCAACGCCGCGGCGGCGCTGGGTGTCGGTCTCGCGGAGCTGACGACCGAGGCCGGCGTCGACATCGTCAGCGTCGGCGGCACCAAAAACGGTGCCCTCGGCGCCGAGGCCATCGTCGTCTTGGACGAGCGGTATGCCGACCCGCTGCGCTATGGCCGCAAGTTCAACATGCAGCTCGCCAGCAAGATGCGGTTCATCTCCGCTCAGCTAGTAGCGCTCTATGAGGGCGACCTGTGGCTCCGCAATGCCGGCCACGCCAATGCCATGGCGACCCGGCTGCGTGCCGCCCTCGACGGCGTACCCGGGGTGGAGTTCACCCAGCCCACCCAGGCCAACGGCCTGTTTGTGCGGCTGCCTCGTGAGGTTGCCGACCGGGCGCGCGAGCACGCCTTCTTCTATGACTGGAACGCGGCAGCAGGCGAGGTGCGCTGGATGTGCTCCTTCGACACCACCGAGGCCGACGTGGACTCCTTCGCCGCCGCCGTCCGCTCGGCGTAGCCGCCGATCCAGCGCGAGCGGCATCCAGCGCGAGTTATTAGGCGTCGTCTTCCCAGTCGCGGCGGGGGCCGGTGCGGGCGTCGCGCTCGGCGGCGCTCATCCGGGCCGAGGCCGCAAGGGAGAGTACGGCGGTCACCGCGAGGGTGCCGATGATCACGGTTAGCGACAGCCAGATCGGGATCTCCAGCCACGCCGCGGAGATGTGCTTCCCGCCGTTGATGAACGGCAACTCGTTCTCGTGCAGCGCGTGGAAGATCAGCTTGACGCCGATGAAGGCGAGCAGGAAAGCCAGCCCGTAGGAGAGGTAGATCAGGCGCTCAAGCAGGCCACCGATCAGGAAGTACAGCTGCCGCAACCCCATCAACGCGAAGATGTTGGCGGTCAGCACCAGGTAGGGCTCCTTGGTGAGCCCATAGATGGCCGGGATGGAGTCGAGCGCGAACAAGAGATCGGTCGTGCCCAGCGTCAAGATGACGATGAACATCGGGGTGATCAGCCGCTTGCCGCCCTCGCTAATGAGCAGGCGCTTCCCCTGCCACTGCGAGGTGGCCGGGAACCGATGCTCGACCCACGCGACGAGCTTGTTCTCCTCGTATTCGTCCTCGTCCTCGGCGCCTTCCTTGGCCAGCTTGACCGCGGTGTAGATCAAGAACAGCCCGAAGAGGTAAAACACCCAGGAGAACTCATTGATCGCTGCGGCTCCGACCGCGATGAAGAGCGCCCTCATCACCAGCGCCATCACGATGCCGACCATGAGCGCAAACTGCTGCAGCTCTCGCGGCACCGCGAACTTGGCCATGATGATCAAGAAGATGAACAGGTTGTCGACCGAGAGCGAATACTCGGTGAGCCAGCCAGCGTAGAACTCCCCGGCATACTGACCGCCGCTGGTCGCCAGCACCCCCAGCCCGAAGACCACCGCCAGGCCGACATAGATCGAGAGATAGACGGTGCACTCGCGCATGGAGGGTTCGTGGGGCCGGCGGCCGACGATCAGCAGATCGAAGGCGAACACCGCCACCGTGACGGCGCCAGTGACCCACCACACCCACGTTGCGACGTCCATGCCGGCGACCCTATCGACCGCCGAAAGGCACGCCGAGCGCGGCCAAGCGCTGCTCGCCGCCGTCGAGTGCGGTGAGCACCCAAGCGCCTTCGGGGGTCAAGGTGAAGGTGTGTTCGTAGTGGGCCGACCAGCTGCCGTCTGCGGTGATGACCGTCCAGTCGTCCTCATCGAGCACGGTGTCATTGCTGCCCAGGGTCACCATCGGCTCCACCGCGAGGGCCAGCCCGCGCACGAGCTTGGGGCCTCGCCCAGGTCGACCGTAGTTGGGCACGTTGGGCGGTTGGTGCATCTCCGACCCGATGCCATGGCCGACGTAGTCCTCGAGGATGCCGTAGTCGCCCTGGCTGCGCACGTAGCTCTCGATCGCGTGCGAGATGTCGGTGACCTTGCCGCCGAGCCGGGCCGCCGCGATGCCGCGCCAGAGCGACTCCTCGGTCACTTCCATCAGCCGCCGGACCTCGGCACTCACCGCGTCGAGGCCACCGACAGCAACGGTGATCGCGGCGTCGCCGTGCCAGCCCTCGACGATGGCTCCACAGTCGATGGAGATCACATCACCGAGGTTGAGCACCTGCTCTCCCGGTATGCCGTGCACCACCGCTTCGTTGACCGACGCACAGATCGAGGCCGGGAACGGCGGATGGCTGTAGCCCAGGAACGAGGGGATGCCGCCACCCGAGCGGATGGAGTCCTCAGCGATCGCGTCCAATTCGCCGGTGGTGACCCCGGGGGCGACTGCGGCGCGCAACTTCTCCAGCGTCTGTCCGACCAGCAGGCCGGCCACGCGCATCTTGGCGATCTGCTCGGGAGTCTTGATCTGGATGCCACGGTCGCGGAAGACCACGGCTCGCTCAGCTCTCGTGGACGCCGCGGAGCGCCGCGCTGATTCGGTCGCTGACCTCATCGACCGAGCCCAGCCCGTCGACTTCGAGCAGCCGGCCGCGCGCGGCATACAGCTCGATCAGCGGTGCGGTCTGCTCGTGGTAGACCTCTTGGCGTCGCGAGATCACCTCGGGGGTGTCGTCGACGCGGCCCTCGATCTCGGCTCGCTTGAGCAGTCGATCCACGACGATGTCGTCGGGGACGGTGAGCACGACCACGGCGTCGAGTTCGTGGCCGGTGTCCACGATCATCGTGTCGAGTTCGGCCACCTGCGCCACGGTCCGGGGATAGCCATCGAGCAGGAAGCCCGGCTGGGCATCCGGCTCGGCGATGCGGCTGCGCACCATCGCGTTGGTCACCGAGTCGGGGACGTATTCGCCGGCATCCATGAACTTCTTGGCCTCCAGGCCGAGCGGGGTGCCCTGGCCGACGTTGGCGCGGAAGATGTCGCCGGTCGAGATCGCCGGGATGCCATAGGCCTCCGCGATCCGACTTGCTTGAGTGCCCTTGCCGGCTCCCGGAGGACCCATGATGAGCAGCCTCATCGCAGGAAGCCCTCATAGTTGCGCTGCTGCAGTTGCGACTCGATCTGCTTCACCGTGTCCAGCGCCACGCCGACCATGATGAGGATCGAGGTGCCACCGAACGGGAAGTTCTGGTTGGCCCCGATCAGCGCAAAGGCCACGAGCGGCAGCAGCGAGATCAGCCCCAGATAGAGCGCACCAGGGAACGTGATCCGCGACAGCACATAGGAGAGGTACTCCTCGGTCGGTCGGCCGGCACGAATGCCCGGGATAAACCCGCCGTACTTCTTCATGTTGTCCGCGACCTCTTCGGGATTGAAGGTGATCGAGACGTAGAAGTAGGTGAAGAAGATGATCAGCGCGAAGTAGATCGCCATATAGAGCGGGTGCGCTCCACTGGTGAGGTAGTTGCTGATGAAGGTCAACACCGGGTTGGTGCTCGTGCGGTTGAACTGCGCGAGCATCGAGGGCAGATAGAGCAGCGAGCTGGCGAAGATGACCGGGATGATGCCCGCCTGGTTGACCTTCAGCGGGATGTAGGTCGACGAACCACCAAACATCTTGCGCCCCACCATGCGGCGGGCGTACTGCACCGGGATGCGGCGCTGCGCCTGCTCGATGAAGATGACGCCGGCCACGACGGCCAGGCCCACGATCATGACGATGCCGAAGACCCACCAGCCCTGCGTGGTCCGCACCTGCCACATCGAGGACGGGAAGCCCGCGATCACCTGGGTGAAGATCAAGATCGACATGCCGTTGCCGATGCCGCGGTCGGTGATCAACTCACCGAACCACATGATGACCGCGGTGCCGGCGGTCATCACGATGACCATAAGCAGGAACGTCGCCTTGCTGTCCTGGTTGTAGAGCAGCGGCCGCGTGCAGTCCTGAAGCAACTGCCCGGACCGGGCGAGCGCCACGATGCCCGTCGCCTGCAGAATCGCCAAGCCCAGCGTCAGATAGCGCGTGTACTGCGTGATCTTGGCCTGTCCGGCCTGACCTTCCTTCTTCAGCGACTCAAGTCGTGGGATCACCACGACGAGCAACTGCAAGATGATCGACGCGGTGATGTAGGGCATGATGCCCAGCGCGAAGATGGTCAGCTGCAACAGCGCCCCGCCCGAGAACAGGTTGATCAGGCTATAGAGCCCGTTCTTGTCCAGGGAGGCCACGCACTCCTGCACGTTGCCGTAGTTGACTCCAGGCGTGGGGATCTGCGATCCCAGCCGGAAGAGCAGGATGATGAACAGGACAAACAGCAGTTTGCGGCGCAGGTCCGGGGTCCGGAATGCGTTCGCGAAGGCGCCGAGCACGAGCCCGCCTCTCAGAGAACCGTGACTGAACCGCCAGCAGCCTCGATCTTCTCTTTGGCCGAAGCCGAGAAGGCGTGGGCGCTGACCTGGACGGCAACACTAATGTCACCGGAGCCGAGAACCTTCACCGGCTGGTTTTTGCGAACGGCACCGCCGGCCACAAGCTCGTCAACACCAACCGCGCCACCCTCAGGGAACAGCTCGGCGATCTTGTCGAGATTGACCACCTGGAAGGTGACCTTGAAGGGGTTCTTGAAACCCTTCAGCTTCGGCAACCGCATGTGAATGGGCATCTGCCCACCCTCGAAGGCCGCGGGCACCTGGTAGCGGGCCTTGGTGCCCTTGGTGCCACGACCAGCAGTCTTGCCCTTGGAGCCTTCGCCACGGCCAACGCGCTGCTTGGCGGTCTTGGCGCCTGGCGCGGGCCGCAAGTGATGCAGCTTGAGCGTCATCTCACTCCACCTCTTCCACCGTCACGAGGTGACGGACGGTGTGGACCATACCCCGGATCTCCGGGCGGTCCTCTTTGACAACCACGTCACCGATGCGCTTGAGGCCGAGCGAGCGCATGGTCTCGCGCTGGTTGGCCTTGCACCCGATCGTGGACTTCTTTTGCTGAACCTTGAGTCGTGCCATTACGCCGACACCTCCGCCGCAGCCTGCTCCTTGCTGGCAGCCTGAGCGCGACCGGCTTCACGAGCCCGCAGGATCGCGGCCGGCGTGACGTCCTCGACCCGGCGACCCCGACGAGCGGCGACCGCTTCGGGCTCTTCCAGCATCTTCAGCGCCTCCACCGTGGCGTGCACGATGTTGATCTGGTTCGACGAACCGAGCGACTTGCTCAGCACGTCGTGAATGCCGGCGCACTCCAGCACCGCACGCACCGGACCACCGGCGATCACACCGGTACCGGGCGCGGCCGGACGCAGCAGCACCACACCGGCAGCCTTCTCACCCTGGACCGGGTGCGGGATCGTGCCCTGGATCCTCGGGACCCGGAAGAAGGCCTTCTTGGCCTCTTCCACGCCCTTGGCGATCGCAGCCGGCACTTCCTTGGCCTTGCCGTAGCCGACGCCGACCAAGCCGTCGCCGTCACCCACCACCACAAGGGCGGTGAAGCTGAACCGGCGGCCGCCTTGGACGACCTTGGCGACGCGATTGATCGCGACGACTCGCTCGAGGTAGGCGCTCTTCTCCGCCTGACCCCGACGGTCGTCACGGCCGCGACGATCGCCGCCCGCGCGATCCGAGCGCTGTCCGCGCTGGGCTCCGCTCATGGTTGGTTCCCCTTCTTCCTTCAGTCTTCGTGGCCGGCCTTAGAAGGCCAGTCCGCCCTCTCGGGCAGCATCAGCGAGGGCCGCGATGCGGCCGTGGTACTTGAAGCCGGCGCGGTCGAAGACCACCGACTCGACGCCTGCGGCCTTGGCCCGCTCGGCAACAAGGGCACCGACCTGCTTGGCAGCAGCGGTCTTGTCGCCTTCGGCAGCCCGCACATCGGCCTCCATGGAGGAAGCCGAGGCCAGCGTGTGGCCGATCAGGTCGTCGACCACCTGCACACTGATGTGCTTGGCGGACCGGGTGACGACCAGACGAGGCCGCTCGGCGGTGCCGGAGATTTTCTTCCGACCGCGCACCTGGCGACGCAACCGCGAGCGCGTGCGCGCGGCGGTGTGCTTGTTGTTAGACAGTGAGATGGCCATGGTTACTTGCCAGCCTTTCCGACCTTGCGACGGATGTGTTCGCCGGCATACCGCACGCCCTTGCCCTTGTACGGCTCGGGCTTGCGCAGCTTGCGGATGTTGGCGGCGACTTCGCCGACGAGTTGCTTGTCGATGCCCTGAACCCCGAGCTTGGTGGCGCTTTCCACCGCGAAGGTGATGCCCTCGGGGGCGTTGAAGGTGATCGGGTGGCTGTAGCCGAGCTGGAACTCCAGCTGAGTGGGGCTCTTGGGGAGCACCCGGTAGCCAACGCCGACGATCTCGAGCTTCTTTTCGTAGCCCTCGGTGACACCGACGACCATGTTGTTGATGAGCGTCCGAGTCAGGCCGTGCATGGCCTTGCTGATGCGCTCGTCGTTGGGGCGCTTGACCTCAAGCACGCCGTCGGACTGCTCAACGGTGATGGGCTCGACCACGACGTGGCTGAGTTCACCCTTGGGGCCCTTGACGGTGATGTGCCGGTCATCGATGGCGACGTTGACGCCACTGGGCACGGTGATCGGGAGTTTGCCGATACGCGACATGGTGTTCTCCTCCCCTACCAGACGTAGGCGAGGACTTCCCCGCCCACTCCCTGCTGGTTGGCCTGTCGATCGGTGAGCAGCCCGTGGCTGGTCGAGATGATCGCCACCCCGAGGCCGCCGAGAACGCGCGGCAGGTTGGTGGCCTTGGCGTAAACCCGAAGCCCCGGCTTGCTGATCCGGCGCACGCCCGCGATGGAGCGCTCCCGGTTGCGGCCGTACTTCAAGGTGATGTGCAGCACCTTGCCGACCTGGCCGGCCGGAGGCTCGGTCACGTCGTAAGAGGTGATGTAGCCCTCGGCCTTGAGGATCTCCGCGACGCCTTCCTTCAGCTTCGAGTAAGGCATCGCGACCTCGTCGTGGTAGGCCCGATTGGCGTTGCGCAGACGCGTAAGCATGTCTGCGATCGGATCGGTCATCGTCATGTCTGTGTGTGCTTTCTTCTGTGGTTTCCGCGGATGCGGACCTTCAGCGGTTGTAGTAGGTCTGGACTACCAAGAGGACTTGGTGACGCCGGGGAGCTCGCCGCGGTGGGCCATCTCCCGCAGGCAGATCCGGCACAGGCCGAACTTGCGGTAGACGGCCTTGGGGCGGCCGCAACGCTGGCAGCGGGTGTAGGCACGCACCGCGAACTTCGGCTTGCGGGCCTGCTTGACCTTGAGCGCAGTCTTCGCCATGTCAGTTGCTCTCCTTGAACGGGAATCCCAGTTTCTTGAGGAGCGCGCGGCCCTCGTCGTCGTTGGTCGCGGTGGTCACCACGGTGATGTCCATGCCCCGGGGCCGGTCGAGCCGGTCCTGGTTGATCTCGTGGAACATGACCTGCTCGGTCAGACCGAAGGTGTAGTTGCCGCGGCCGTCGAACTGGCGGTCCGACAACCCGCGGAAGTCACGGATGCGGGGCAGCGCGAGCGACAGCAGCCGATCGAGGAACTCCCACATGCGGTCCCCACGCAGCGTGACGTGAGCGCCGATCGGCATCCCCTCGCGGAGCTTGAACTGCGCGATCGACTTGCGAGCCTTGGTCACCATCGGCTTCTGGCCGGTGATGAGGGTCAGGTCGTTGATGGCGCCTTCGATCAGCTTGGAGTCGCGCGCAGCTTCGCCGACACCCATGTTGACCACGACCTTGACCAGCCGCGGCACCTGCATGACGTTGTCGTAGGTGAACTGCTCCTGCATGGCCGGCACGATCTCGGCGCGGTAGCGCTGCTTAAGGCGCGGCGACGTTGAGGTCTCGGTGGACATCAGATCTCCTTCCCGGTCTTGCGAGAGATGCGGACTGCACGGGTCGAGGTGTACGTCGACCCGTCGGCGCGGCGCTTGAGCGCCTCGTCGCGACGCCAGCCGATGCGGGTGACACCCTTGCCCTCGACCAGCATCACGTTGGAGATGTGGATCGAAGCCTCGGTGGTGATGATGCCGCCGGTGTTGCCGTCGCGCCCACCCTGGTTGACCACCTTGGTGTGCTTCTTGACGCGATTGACGCCCTCGACGATCACGCGCTCGGACTCGCGCAGGACTCCGATGACCTTGCCCTCGGCGCCCTTGTCCTTGCCGGCGATGACCTTGACCACGTCGCCCTTGCGGATCGACAGCGGCTTGACATGCTTACCCATTGCTCACAACACCTCCGGCGCGAGCGAGATGATCTTCATGAACTTCTTCTCGCGCAGTTCCCGGCCCACGGGGCCGAAGATGCGGGTGCCTCGCGGCTCCCCGTCGTTCTTCAAGATGACCGCGGCGTTCTCGTCGAAGCGGATGTAGGAACCGTCGACGCGGCGACGCTCCTTCACGGTGCGGACGACGACCGCCTTGACGACGTCACCCTTCTTCACGTTGCCGCCGGGGATCGCGTCCTTGACCGTCGCGACGATGACGTCGCCGATCCCGGCATAGCGCCGACCCGAGCCACCGAGCACGCGGATGCACAAGATCTCCTTGGCACCGGTGTTGTCGGCGACGCGCAGTCGCGACTCCTGTTGGATCATTTCGCCTTCTCCAAGATCTCCACCACGCGCCAGCGCTTGGTGGCCGAGAGGGGACGGGTCTCCATGAGCAGAACCCGGTCGCCGATGCCGCACTCGTTGTTCTCGTCGTGCGCCTTCAGCTTGCTGGTCCGGCGCATGACCTTGCCGTAGAGCGCGTGCTTGACGCGATCCTCGACGGCGACAACGACGGTCTTGTCCATCTTGTCGCTGACAACCAGGCCCTCACGGACCTTGCGGCGGTTGCGCTCCACCTGGGCCGGAGCCTCGGTCTTTGCGTCGCTCACTTCTTTCCGTCCTTCTGCTCCGTCTCGACCGGATTGGACCGAATGCCGAGCTCGCGCTCACGCACCACGGTGTAGATCCGGGCGATCTCCTTCTTGACCGTGCGCAGCCGGCCGTGGCTCTCCAGCTGCCCGGTAGCGGCCTGGAAGCGCAGGTTGAACAGCTCTTCCTTGGCCTCGCGCAGCCGAGCCTCGAGGTCGGCGCTAGTCAACTTGTCCAGTTCAAAGGCCAAGCTGGTCTTGGTCGCCATCAGAACTCACCTGCTTCGCGGGAAATGAACCGGCACTTCATCGGCAGCTTGTGCATCGCGCGGCGCATGGCCTCACGAGCGACGTCCTCTGAGACACCGGACAACTCGAACATGACCCGGCCGGCCTTGACGTTGGCGATCCACCACTCCGGGGAACCCTTGCCAGAACCCATGCGGGTTTCGGCCGGCTTCTTGGTCAGCGGGCGGTCGGGGTAGATGTTGATCCACACCTTGCCACCACGCTTGATGTGGCGGGTCATAGCGATACGCGCCGACTCGATCTGTCGGTTGGTCACGTAGTGACCCTCGATCGCCTGGATCCCGAACTCGCCGAAGGCCAGCTTGGTGCCACCCTTGGCAACCCCACCGCGCTTGGGGTGGTGCTGCTTGCGGTGCTTAACCCGTCGCGGCATCAACATGGCTCAGCCCTCCTGTCCGGCGCTAGCAGCAACCGCCTCGGCGGGAGCGGCCTCGGCGGGAGCCTCGGTGCCACGCGGCTCGCGGTCACCGCG
>JBAQXA010000275.1:0-7618 GCA_049299195.1 Nocardioides sp. | reverse complement strand
CCCAGGTTGGTGGTCGTCTCGATCGCCTTCACCGAGACCGTCAAGGGCTCGATGAGCAGCGCACCGAGGCGCCGACCCCGCCACAGGATCTGGGCAAACACGGCGATCGCGACGAGCACCAAGGCGGGTCGCAGCCACCGCGGCAGGATCGAGCCCAGGGTTTGGCCGGCGTCGCTGCCGACGAGGTCGGCGGGATCGGGGACGTACCAGACCAGGTGCGGTCGTTGCCCGAGCAGCCGCAGCCCGATCGCGGCGTGGTCGGCGTAGACGATGCCGTTGTTGGACAGCACCTCCCCAGCCCCGAGGATCAAGGTGCCGTCGGCGAGTTGGGTGAGCAGCCCCCCCTGAGGGCCCGGGAAGCACTCCATGGCCCCGCCGTACTCCGTGGCCTCGCCAGCCAGCATCTTCAAGTCGCTGAACCGGCTGTCGTCGCAATCCCCAGTGCGCTCCCCACCCATGGCGTTGAAGGGACCGTCGAGCTCAAACTCGCGGGCCAACAGCGGCGTCGGGTCGATCAGGACGAGGTGGCCCGAGCCGGCATCGGTGCGGAGTCGCCGGATGGTCGATACGCCGAGCGCGTCGGCCGACGTCACGACCACCGTTGTCTGTTGGTCGATCGCCGACTCGCCGAGAGCATCGGCCGAGCGGACGGTGTCGACGTTGACGCCGTGGTCGGCCAGCACGCTGGCCAGCGCCCCGGCGCCGGCCAGATCGGTGCCGGCCGGGTCGAGGGGATCTCGAGCGCCGGACCGATCGGTGGTCAGGACGCCGACGGCGACCGTCGCGACCAACGCCGCTCCGATCAGCAGCGCGGCCCGATGCCGTCGCGCGAGGCCGCTCGCCTTCATCGCGATGCACCAACGGAGGCGCCGGCGGCGGGCAGGGCGGTGTCCAACGCCCGCCGGGCCTCGGCAGCGGTGATCGGGCGCTCGCCGTAGGCGGCTTGGTCAAACAGGTCACCCATGGTCGTGATCTCGGCCGCCGAATCGGGGGCGAGTTGCGTGAGCGCCACCACGACTTCGTGGGCGGTGCTCGCGGGGCGATCATCGATCCGCCCTTGCTCCACCGCTGCCGCGGTCAGTGCGCGGAAGGCGTCGACCACGCAGGCGGCGAAGTCGCCGGCGGCGAACGCGGCTTCGGCCCGCGAGCGGTAGTCGCGCGCAGATAAGCCTTCGGCGAGCACGGGCGACTCAGTCGAGCGGGCCTTGCGCCTCGTGCGTCGCGTCCGAGACAGGAGCAGGAGCAGGCCGATGAGCAGGAAGGCAAAGACCGCCAGCATGGCGGAGGTAATGACCCAATTGATCTCGCCACCACGGGTGATCAACTTTTCGAGCAAGCGCGAGAAGGCGTCGTTGAGGCGCTCCCACACCCCGGGCTTGTCATAGCGCGGCTTGCTCAGCTCGAAGATCAGCCACTCCCTGGCCTGGTCGGGGCTCGGGTCGAGCGGCGGCCCGTCGTCGACGATCAACCGGTGCTCCCAGGCCCGGCCGGACCAGGTCCTGCGCCAGTGGCGGTCATCAGTTGCACGTCGAGTGCCTCCTTGCGCATCCGCAGGTCGACATACTGCAGGCACGTGACGGCGGCGGTAAACGGAGTAAGGAATGCCGCCGAGACGATCGAGCTGACCGCCGTGATCGCAGAACTGGCGATCAGGCCTGCCGCGCCGCCGACGCCAAAGAGCAGCGCGGCATTGATCGCTCCCAACGGGAAGGTGATCAGGCTGCCGGCCACCGCGCTGAGGATGACGGTGAGGAGGGCGATCCCGAAGGTCCGCCAGAAGCTGCCGGCGGTGAGGCGATAGCCGCGCCGGATCGAGGCGATGACACCCACGTCCTCCAGCATGAGGATCGGGACGGGGAGCAGGTAGAAGCGAATCCAGCTCCAGGCGAGCAGCGGCACAAGCAAAAGGAACATGAGCGCTGCGGCGAGGGCGATGCCGGCGAAGGCCCCTGAGGTCGGATCGATGGCAAACAGCAGCACAAAGAACACCGCGATAATGAGCGCGAACACGAGGGCATAGACGGCGAAGAAGAACATCACGAGGCGGATTAGGCGCCAGCGCCTGCCCCGTGTTGCAGCCCAGGCCTCGCCCAGACTCATCGTGCGACCCAGCACTGCGGCAGACACCACATGAACGACCATGCCCGTGACGATCAGCAGGCCGAAACTCTGCAGCACCGCCCCGAGCATCTGCCCACCGAAGTTGATGGAGCTGCCCAGCATCTGCGCTGTCGTCGGCTCGGCTCGGTTTAAAACTGCATCGGGGTCGAAGGGGTTGAAGCCCTCGACCGCGCCATAGGTGAGGCCCACGAAGACCGAGACCAGGAAGGGGATCAGGCCGGTGACTGCGGCGACCAGCAGGGCTGCGCCGATAGTCGCGCCGGGGTTGGTGCGCATGATCCGGATGGCGCCGTCATAGATGTCACCGACGGTCAGCGGCCGCAACGGGATCGCGCCGGGCCGGTGCACCGGCCGCTGGGTGGGGGGGTATGCCGGGAGCCCGCCGTAAGTGGGAGCGGCGGGCGTCTCTGGGGCGCCAGGAGGTGGCGAACCGTAGCGGGGCGGGCCCGGCGGAGGCGGGTTTTGGGGGTCTGGCCCCGGCGGAGGAGGCTCGTAAGGTGCGGACATGCCATCCTTCCCGAGGGCTGCGTGATGGGGTGGCATCGCGATTTGGTGACGCTCCCCGGACTCTGACAAGATAACCCGGTTGCTCCGACGGGTTCCCGGCGGTGCACACCGAACCACTTGACTACTTCATCGTGCTTCTCCACCAGCAGCTGATTGCTTCAGCGGGCGGAGACCGGAGGTCGTAGTGGCGACGTGTGCTCGCACCGACTCTAGGTCAGGGAAGCTCGATCGGCTCGGCGACACAGGCAACTGTGTCCCGGGTGTTCACCAACATCGCAGCAAGCCCCCGGCGGGTAAGCGTGTGCGCAAGGCGCGACACGCCCGAATGCGGGGGTCGGAGCGAGGGGTGGACGAACGGGCTGTCTCGGCCGAGACAGTCAGAAGAGTTGGACCGACGAAGAAGGACGAGAGAGACCTATGGCGGGACAGAAGATCCGCATCAGGCTCAAGGCCTACGACCACGAGGTGATCGACACCTCGGCGCGCAAGATCGTGGACACAGTGACTCGCACCGGCGCGAAGGTGGCTGGGCCGGTGCCGTTGCCGACGGAGAAGAACGTCTACTGCGTCATCCGTTCGCCGCATAAGTACAAAGACAGCAGAGAGCACTTCGAGATGCGCACCCACAAGCGGCTGATCGACATCCTCGACCCGACCCCCAAGACCGTCGACTCCCTGATGCGGCTCGATCTTCCCGCCGGCGTCGACATTGAGATCAAGCTGTAAAGGTTTGAGATGAATAGCCAACGAAACGTGAAGGGTCTGCTGGGCACCAAGCTCGGCATGACTCAGGTTTGGGACGAAAACAACCGCGTCGTCCCCGTGACCGTGATTGCCGCCGACACCAACGTGATCACTCAGATCCGCCACCCTGAGGTCGACGGCTACGCCGCGATCCAGGTCGGCTTCGGTGAGATCCCCGGTCGCAAGGTCACCAAGCCGCAGGCCGGCCACTTCGCCAAGGCCGGGGTCACCCCGCGCCGCCACATCGTTGAGATCCGCACCGCCGATGCAGCCAGCTACACCGTGGGCCAAGAGCTCGCTGTGGACCAGTTCGCTGCGGGCGAAGAGATCGACGTGACGGGCACCAGCAAGGGCAAGGGCTTCGCCGGCACGATGAAGCGGCACGGCTTCTCCGGCGTCGGTGCCTCCCACGGTGCGCACCGCAACCACCGCAAGCCCGGCTCGATTGGCGCCTGCGCCACCCCCGGCCGGGTCTTCAAGGGCGTCCGGATGGCCGGCCGGATGGGTTCTGACACCGTCACGGTGCAAAACCTCACCATCCACGCCATCGACGCCGAGCAGGGCTTGGTCCTGGTCAAGGGCGCCGTTCCGGGCCCGAAGGGCACGCTCGTGGTGCTCCGCTCTGCGGTCAAGCGCGCCAACTCCGACTCCGCAGCAGGAGGTGCCGCATGAGCAACGTGACCGTCATCAACGTCGACTTCCCTGCTGAGCTCTTCGACGTCGAAGTCAACATCCCGCTCCTCCACCAGGTCGTGGTGGCCCAGCGTGCGGCCGCACGCCAGGGCACGCACTCGACCAAGACCCGGGGCATGGTCTCCGGCGGTGGCAAGAAGCCCTACAAGCAGAAGGGCACCGGTCGCGCTCGCCAAGGCTCGATCCGGGCGCCGCAGTTCACCGGTGGTGGTGTAGTCCACGGCCCGCAGCCGCGCGACTACTCCCAGCGGACCCCCAAGAAGATGATCGCCGCCGCGCTCAAGTGCGCGCTGTCGGATCGCTGCCGCGATGGCCGCATCCACGTGGTGGCCGGTCTGATCTCCGGGGAGAAGCCCTCGACGCGAGAGGCCCTCGCTTCGCTGAAGTCGTTGACCGATCGCAGCAAGTACCTGTTGGTGCTTGAGCGCAGCGATGCGTTGACGTGGCTCTCGCTGCGCAACGCCCCCGAGGTGCACATCGTCGCCGTCGACCAGCTCAACACCTATGACGTGCTGGCCAGCGATGATGTCGTCTTCACCCAGGGCGCCTACGACGCGTTCGTGATCAGCCGCGGGCTCGTGCCCGGTGCTGCCACGGTGGTCAAGGCCGAGAAGCCCGCCAAGGCCGACAAGCCCGCGAAGGCTGAGAAGCCGGCCAAGGCTGAGAAGCCCGCCAAGGCCGAGAAGCCCGCCAAGGCCGAAAAGCCCGTCGCCGAAGAGGCCGCCCCCGCGGTTGCAGCGTTCGCTGCAGTCCCGGACGCGGACTTCGAGACGGCGGCGCTGCCCGGCCCGGAGGGTGCTGCTCCCGAGGGCTACGACATCAAGGGCAACAAGGACTCGATGCTCTATCACGCACCGGGTGGCCGTTGGTACGACGCCACGATCGCCGAGGTGTGGTTCAAGACCGCCGAGGACGCCGAGGCCGCTGGCTTCACCAAGGCCGGAGCCCGCAAGAAGAAGAGTGAAGGGGACGACAAGTGAGCACCCTGCACAAGGACCATCGTGACGTCCTGCTCGCACCGGTGGTGTCGGAGAAGAGCTACGGCCTGCTCGACGCCAACAAGTACACCTTCTTGGTGCGCACCGACGCGAACAAGACCGAGATCAAGATCGCGGTCGAGAAGATCTTCAACGTCAAGGTCACCTCAGTGAACACGATCAACCGGGTGGGCAAGACCCGGCGGACCCGCACGGGCCCGGGCAAGCGCAAGGACACCAAGCGCGCCATCGTGAGCCTCGCCGACGGACACCGCATCGACATCTTCGGGGGACCGGTCGCCTGACCGGGACTGCGTGAAGAAGGACTGAACTGATATGGCAATCCGCAAGTACAAGCCGACCACCCCGGGCCGTCGTGGCTCCTCGGTGGCTGACTTCGTCGAGATCACCCGGACCACTCCGGAGAAGTCGCTGACGCGTCCGCTTCCCAAGAAGGGTGGCCGCAACAACCAGGGCCGGATCACCACCCGGCACCAGGGCGGCGGGCACAAGCGCGCCTACCGGTTGATCGACTTCCGTCGCTATGACAAGGACGGAGTGCCGGCCACGGTCGCGCACATCGAATACGACCCCAACCGCACCTCGCGCATCGCGCTGCTGCACTACGCAGACGGCGAGAAGCGCTACATCGTTGCGCCCAAGGATCTGCAGCAGGGCATGGCCGTCGAGGCCGGAGCTGCCGCTGACATCAAGCCGGGCAACAACCTGCCGCTGCGCAACATCCCGGTCGGTACGACGATCCACTGCATCGAGCTTCGCCCCGGCGGCGGCGCCAAGATGGCCCGCTCCGCCGGCAACAGCGCCCAGCTCGTCGCCAAGGAAGGCACCAAGGCCACGCTGCGGTTGCCTTCGGGCGAGATGCGCTACGTCGATGTGCGGTGCCGCGCCACGGTTGGCGAGGTCGGCAACGCCGAGCAGTCCAACATCAACTGGGGCAAGGCCGGCCGCATGCGCTGGAAGGGCAAGCGCCCGACCGTCCGTGGTGTCGTCATGAACCCGGTCGACCACCCGCACGGTGGTGGCGAGGGCAAGACCTCCGGTGGTCGGCACCCGGTGTCGCCGTGGGGCAAGCCTGAGGGCCGCACGCGTCGGCGCAAGGCCTCCGACGCCCAGATCATCCGTCGCCGCAAGTCCGGCAAGAAGCGCTGAGTAGGGGGAAGGAGAACACCATGCCACGCAGCCTGAAGAAGGGTCCCTTCGTCGACGGCCACCTGATGAAGAAGGTGGACGCCGAAAACGACAAGGGCAGCCACAACGTCATCAAGACCTGGTCGCGTCGCTCGATGATCGTCCCCGCCATGATCGGCCACACGATCGCCGTGCACGACGGACGCAAGCACGTCCCGGTCTTTATCACCGACTCGATGGTCGGTCACAAGCTCGGGGAGTTCGCGCCGACCCGCACGTATCGCGGACACGTGAAAGAGGACCGGAAGGGGCGTCGTCGATGAGCGCCACGCAACGCACCCGGGTGAGCGCCCGGCGTACCACGCTGTTGGGTGATGCACCCGGCGCCTACGCCAGTGCTCGCAACGTCCGGATCACCCCGATGAAGGCCCGTCGCGTCGTCGACATGGTCCGGGGCATGCCGGTGGAGGAGGCGAGCGCACTGCTGGCCTTCGCGCCGCAGTCCGCCGCCGAGACCGTGGGCAAGGTGCTGGCCAGTGCCGTCGCCAACGCCCAGACCACCGAGGGTCTCGACGTCAGCGATCTGGTCGTCGCCACCGCCATGGTGGATGAGGGCCCGACGATGAAGCGCTGGCGCCCCCGGGCCCAGGGCCGGGCGACCCGCATCCTCAAGCGCACCAGCCACATCACCCTCGTCGTCGCTCCCGCGGCGGCCAAGAAAGCCCCGAAGCGGGCCAAGACTCAAGGAAAGGACGCCTGATGGGTCAGAAGATCAATCCCAACGGCTTCCGCCTGGGCGTTTCCACCGATCACAAGAGCCGGTGGTACGCCGACAAGCTCTACAAGAGCTACGTCGGTGAGGACGTTGCCATCCGCAAGCTGCTCGCCAAGGGCATGGAGCGGGCCGGGATCGCCAAGGTCGAGATCGAGCGCACCCGGGACCGGGTTCGCGTCGACATTCACACCGCCCGCCCGGGCATCGTGATCGGCCGTCGCGGCGCCGAGGCGGACCGCATCCGCGGCGAGCTGGAGAAGCTCACCGGCAAGCAGGTGCAGCTCAACATCCTCGAGGTCAAGAACCCCGAGGTCGACGCCCAGCTGGTTGCCCAGGGTGTTGCCGAGCAGCTCTCCGGCCGCGTGCAGTTCCGCCGTGCGATGCGCAAGGCGATCCAGTCCACGATGCGTGCCGGCGCCAAGGGCGTCCGGATCCAGTGCTCGGGTCGTCTCAACGGTGCGGAAATGTCGCGGATGGAGTTCTACCGCGAAGGCCGCGTGCCGCTGCACACCCTGCGTGCGGACATCGACTACGGCTTCTACGAGGCCAAGACCACCTTCGGCCGGATCGGCGTGAAGGTCTGGATCTACAAGGGCGACATCACCGAGCGCGAGTACCAGCGCCAGCAGGCCGAGAGCCAGCAGCGCGGTGG
>JBAQXA010000274.1:0-5718 GCA_049299195.1 Nocardioides sp. | reverse complement strand
CCCATTCGCCGCGGGCCTGAGCCTGAACGAACTCCGGTATGCCGCGCAGCGAGGCCAGGATCAACGTCAAGGCGAGCTCGGCCGTCGAAGCATCGTGGATGCCGCGGCCGTTGCACAGCACCACGCCCTCGGGCAGGAAGCGGCGGACGTGCTCGACCCCGGCCGTCTGGGTCTGCACCACGCGCAGCTTCGGCAGTTCGCCGAGGATCTCCACGTCGTGGTCGTCGAAGCGGTAGGGCAGCACGTAGAACTCCACCTGCTCGGCCGAGGCAGGCAGCGACACCTCGCTCGACGGCACGACGACGTCATACCGCAGGCCGCAAGGTGGCTCGCCGAGGCGATCGGGTGGGAAGGGCAGCCACACCATCGGCTCAGCCACGGCCACCTCCACACAGTCGCTGGTGCCAGGCATGGGCGCTCGCGTCGGTGAGAGAGGCCACCTGGTCGATGATCACGCGGAAGCGGGCGGTGTCGTCGCTAGCCGCTGCGAAGTCGTCGGCGAAGGGCCGCTCCAACGCCTCCGGACCGCGCCGCCACAGCTCGGTGACCAGTTCGTGGAGCAGCATCCGCTGTCGCTCCATCAGCGTCACTCGGTCGTCGGTGGCCATGACGAAGTGGGCGGCGATGCCCTTGAGGACGGCGATCTCAAGCTGGGTCTGTTGGGGCACCACGAGGTCGGCGCGATAACGCGCGATGGGCGCATCACCGCCGGTTGCGGCGCCGGTGGCCTCCTGCACCGCGCCACAGAAGCGACCGATCAGGTCGGAGGTCAGGTTCTTCAGGGAGGCGAGGGCACGCCGGGAGCCGATGTAGTCGTCGGTCGGCCACCCATCGATCGCAACCAGCCCGGCCAGCACGCGGTCGAGTTGAGCGTTGGTGGCCTCGGGCAGGTACCACTCCCGCACGGTCTCCCAAATCGCCGCCGGGTCGCGGCCGACGAGGGCGAGATCGATCTTGCCCGCGACGACGCCGTCTTCGACGTCGTGGACGGAGTAGGCCACGTCGTCGGCGAGATCCATCACCTGGGCCTCCACACACTGGCGGCGTCCGCGCGGCGGCTCAAGTCCTGGATCGCGCAGCCAGTCAAAGACGGGGACGTCATCGTCGTACACCCCGAACTTGACGACCAGGCGCGGCGAGCCGTCGCCGTGGACGCCCGTCGGGGACTCGGCCTCGCTGCGCCGCCAGGGGTACTTCGTGCAGGCATCGAGGGTGGCGCGGGTGAGGTTGAGCCCGGCCGACTCGCCCTCCTGGGTGAAGGTCTTGGCCTCCAGCCGCGTCAGCAGCCGCAGGGTCTGGGCGTTGCCCTCGAATCCGCCTCGGTCGGCGGCCAACTCGGCCAACGCGCGCTCACCGTTGTGACCGAACGGCGGGTGGCCGAGGTCGTGGGCCAGCGCCGCGGTCTCGCAGATGTCGGGCTGACAGCCGAGCGCCCGGGCGAGATCCCGCGCGACCTGGGCGACCTCAAGGCTGTGGGTGAGCCGGTTGCGCACGAAGTCGTCGCTCTGCGGGCCGACCACCTGCGTCTTGGCAGCCAGTCGGCGGCTTGCGGCGGCGTGCACCACCCGCGCACGATCACGCTCGAACGGTGTGCGCACTGGGGCAGCGACACGTTTGGGGGGCTCGGGCACCAGCCGCGCCCGCGACTGCTCGTCATAGGCGTCGTCGCATAGCGGGCCTGCGCCAACTGCCGATCCGTTCATCGCAGGTCAATCTAGCCGTCCGCCCGGGAGGGCTAGCTTCAGTAGGTCGAGACGTGCACGTGGTCGAAGTGGTTGGCCGTCGCGGAGCCGCGGTTCGACATCCCGCGCCAGCCCTCACCGGCCCGCTCGACCGACCAGATGCGCTGGGCGTAGATCACATAGCTGACGCCGAGCTCGGCGTAGTGAGCACGAACGAAGTCGGCCACCTGCTGACCGCGAGCGCCGCTGACCATGATGTCGACGGCCCGGCCGCGGGGGTGGTCTCCGCCGCCACCGCGCAGGGTGCCGTAGACCTGAATCTCGGGGAAGGCCGCACAAACGGCCTGGTGCACACGCACGACGTTGCTGCTCACCCCTCCCGCAACCGAAGTGCCGTTGGAGCAGTTGCCGCCGAGGCCGGGAAGGGGCTCGGACTCGCTGAGGTACTCCGCGGAGACCCAGCGTGCCTTGCCCTGGACGACAATCTCGGCACGCTCAGCCTCGACGCGACCCGTCACCAGCACCTTGCTGCCGGCCTTGAGTTCGCCGACCTTCCGGGCACCGGGAGTCGGCTCGTCATAGACATTGAGTTCGTCGGTCGTCCACAGCTTCGTGTCCGCCTGCGCGATGGCACGTTGGGTCGCCTCGCGGTCAGCCGTGGTGCGAATGCTGCCGAGCGTCTTGGACTGGTTGGTCCGCAGCGCGGTCTGCGTCAAAGGCGCCGGGTTGCGGCTGTAGCCGCGGGAGACCAAGGCGTCCCGTTCGGCCATGAGGGCGCCCTGCGACTGACCGGCAGCCAGCGGCACGAGATCCATCGAAACTTGGGGAGCAGCCGGGCCGAAGGGTGAGGTGAAGACCCCAAACCCCACGACGCCCACCGTTGCGGCGGCTGCGGCGGGGGCGGCAAAAGTCGCGGCCTTCGGAGCCCGGTGCTTGCTGGTGATGGCCCGGGTGGCATTGCGCGCGGCCGCGCTCTGCTTGGCCGCTCGGGACTTCGGCGCCATGGCCTTGCGCTTGCCGGCGTGGCGGCCGGGCGCGGACATGGGTTCCGGCGCCATGAGGGCAGGGGTTGCTGAGTTCGGGGCCTCAGGGGCCGAGGAGTTGTTGCTCCGCTGGCCCCGGGCTGCCGAAAGGAATGCGCGGGCATTGACTTCCCGCTTGTGGCGATGTTTTGCCACAGCGTTCGATCCTTTGCTTTTGCTGACACGGGGGTGAGCCATCAGATCGCGCGACACCCGAGCGGCACCGGCCTGCTGGCAGATCATCGAGTCAACCACAAGGTCACGAAAGTGTCACAACCGCTACGCCGGTCCCGTGGTGCGTCCTCCGTCACACGTGGAGGTTCGCCGACTAGCCACCGGTGGTTTCGTTGGCGTCCTCCAAGACCACAGCACAGGCGCCGTCTTGATCATCGAGCCACCCCTCGGGGAGGGCGACCCGAGCGCGCGGGGAGCCCTGCCGACCCCGGGGTGCGCCGAGCTCGGACTCGGGGAACGGAGCCTGCCCGTCCAGCCGCCCGGCGAGCCCTTGCAGTTCGGCGAGGGTGGAGACCAAGGCGAGGGATCTGCGCAGGTCACCGCCCACAGGGAAGCCCTTGAGGTACCACGAGACGTGCTTGCGGAACTCCTTGCAGCCGCGTTCCTCGCCCATGTGCTGGCTGAGCAGTTCGGCATGCCGCAGCATGACCGCGACGACCTCTCCCAGGCGGGGCAGTGCGCGAGGGGCGTCGGGCGCCGCGGCACCCGGCATACGCCGAGCAAAAGCGGCCGCGAGATCGCGGAACAACCAGGGTCGACCTAGGCACCCGCGGCCGATCACCACACCGGCACAACCGGTCTGGTCCACCATCCGCAACGCATCGGCCGCTTCCCAGATGTCGCCGTTGCCGAGCACGGGGATGTTGACCGCCTGCACGAGGGTGGCAATCGCGTCCCAGTCGGCCTCCCCGGAGTAGGCCTGCACCACCGTCCGCCCGTGGAGCGCGATGGCGGCCGCCCCGGACTCCTCGGCAATGCGCCCGGCATCGAGATAGGTGAGGTGGTCCTCATCGAGGCCCTTGCGGGTCTTGATCGTCACCGGGACGTCGAACGCCTCCGCGGCCCGGACCGCCGCGGACACGATCTGGCTCAGCAGTCCGCGCTTCCAGGGCAGCGCGCCACCGCCGCCCTTGCGCGTGACCTTGGGCACCGGGCAGCCGAAGTTGAGGTCGACGTGGGCGACGCCGTACTCCGCGCAGAGGATCCGGGTGGCTTCACCGACGTAGTTCGGGTCGGTTCCGTAGAGCTGGACCGACCGCGTGTGTTCGAGCTCGTCGAAGACGAGCATTTGGCGAGTCATCGGGTCACCCTCGACGAGGCCGCGGGAGGTGATCATCTCGCACACATAGAGCCCCGCACCTTGCTCGGCGCACAACCGGCGGTAGGCCGCGTTGGTGATGCCGGCCATCGGGGCCAAGACGACGGGCGTCGGCAGGGTGAGGTTGCCTAGCTGGAGGGGGCCCACGCTGCGCCCGAGCCCCCGGAGATCGTGCCCCTCCATCAGCCGGACTTCTTGGACTTCTTACCCTTATCGGCCACGTAGGGCGTCAGAGCTCCGGTCCAGGTGATCGGCACGAACTTGCGCGTCGGGCGGAAGCTCACCGCGGTGAGCCGGCCGTCATCTGGCGCGAGATAGACCGTGCACAGCTTCGCCTTCGCCTTCGGCTTGAACCGGGCGGGAAGCGGGTGACTGCCACAGGGCTTGAAGTCACCTTCAAATGTGGAGGCCTGGATCAGGGTGTTGCGCCCGTCCACGATGTAGACCGGCAGGCGCTGCCCACTCAGATCGGTCTTGCCGACGTTGCGGACCAGCGCCCTGATGAAGAACGGGTTGGACTGCCGCGCGGCCTTGTTGAGCTGCCAACCGGTGAACTCCTTGAGCGTGGCGGCCTCCATCGCGAGGATCGTCAACTGCACGACCGCGATCTTGGGCTTGGCCTTCGACTTGGCCGCCTTGCCGCGTGCCGCCGGCAGCTCCCAGGCGACGGTTGCGCGCTCCCCCACCTGCAGTGCCCACCCGGGCTCGGTCAGCGTGACCCCCTGAGGCACCGGCAGGTAGGGCTCAGGCTTGGGCGACTGGCTCGGCGGCAGCGACGGCACGGGCGTCACGGACTCGGAGCTGGGCGAAGACGGGCTCGGCGGCGGGCTCGCCGAGGGCTCGCTGGAGCAGGCGCTCAGGCCCAGCACACAACTAAGGGTCAGCGCGAAGGCCCAGCGCTGCCCACGGAATCGCCCCACCCGACTCATAACCGCCCATTGTGCCGGACGACGCCAGCCTGCCGCGCGAAAACGCAGATCGCTCAGCATCCGAGCAAGCGGGCACCAAAGTAGGCACTGATCTGGTCCAGCGAAACCCGCTCTTGGCCCATGGTGTCGCGATCGCGCACGGTGACGGCATGGTCGTCGAGGGTGTCGAAGTCGACCGTGACGCAGTAGGGCGTGCCGATCTCGTCTTGGCGCCGGTAGCGCCGACCGATCGCGCCGGAGTCGTCGAACTCGACATTCCAGTTGCGGCGCAGCTCGGCCGCGAGGTCGCGCGCCTTCGGCGAGAGGTCGGTATGCCGCGACAACGGCAAGACGGCCACCTTCACCGGCGCCAACCGCTTGTCGAGACGGAGGACCACGCGCTTGTCGACCCCGCCCTTGGTGTTGGGCGCTTCGTCCTCGGCATACGCGTCGATGAGGAAGGCCATCATGCTGCGCGTGAGGCCGGCCGCCGGCTCGATGACGTAGGGCACGAAGCGGTCGCCGGTGGCCTGGTCAAAGTACGAGAGGTCCTGCCCGGAGAACTCGCTGTGCTGGCGCAGGTCGAAGTCGGTGCGGTTGGCGATGCCTTCGAGCTCCTCGAAGTCGCGGCCGGAGAAGCCGAAGCGGTACTCGATGTCGGTGGTGCCCTTGGAGTAGTGGCTCAGCTTCTCCTGCGGGTGCGCGTAGTGCCGCAGGTTGTCCGGGTCGATGCCGAGGTCGACGTACCACCGGGTGCGCTCGTCGATCCAGTA
>JBAQXA010000273.1:0-3377 GCA_049299195.1 Nocardioides sp. | reverse complement strand
GATCTGGGCCGTGCCCGCATAGACCGCGCGGATCTTGTGCTTGCCCTTCTTGAGCTTCTTCAGCTTGAAGCTGAAGGCGCCGCGCGCACCGGCGGTGAGCGTGACGGTCTTGATCAGCTTGGCCTTGTCATAGACCTTGACCACGCCGGTGGGTCCGGCGACACCGGGCACGGTGACCTTGACGGAGTACTTGACGCGCTTGGTGTGCGAGATCTTCTTCGTCGAGAGCTTGCCCACCGTCTTGGAGGTCAGCTTGGCGACCCGTTGCCCGGTGGTGGTGGCGCTGCCCGAGGCATTGGGCGCGCTCGCGCTGACCCGGGCGGAGATGAGCGCGCCGGCGTCAGCGACGGTGAGCACATAGGTCAGCGAGGTAGCGCCCGCGATGGCCACTCCGTTGCGCAGCCACTGCCGGGTCAGAGTCGGGGTGTTGGGCCAGACTCCGGGGTTGAGCGTCAAGGTGCTGCCGACGGTCAGCGCTCCGGTCACACTCGGCGCCGTCGTGGGCGTGATGACGCCCAAGCCCATGATCACGTTGGAGTCTGCGGTGGCGCTCTGGAAGCCCAGCTTGGTGGCCGTGACGCGCGCGCTGATCTCGTGGCCGACATCGTCGGTCGTGACGACGTAGGAGGTCGCGGTGGCCCCCGCGATGGCGACGCCGTCGCGCAACCACTCGATGCTCGTGGTGGCCCCATTGCTCCATGTGCCGGGGTTGACCGTCAGGCTGCTGCCCTCGAGGCCGCTCCCGCTGATCGTGGGGTCGCTGCTCTTGGTCAGAAGGCCGATCGCTACCACTTCGTTGGAGACGACGGCGCCGGTGCGGTGTCCGGCCAGTTTGGTGCGCACCTCGACCGAGATCGGCAACCCGGCATCGGCGTTGGTCACCGTGTAGGTCGGTGCGTTGGGGGTATCGATGACGGTGCCCCAGCGGTACCAGATGTAGTCGTAACCGGTGGGGGAGAGGGTCCACGTGCCGTTGGTCACCGACAACTGCGTGCCCGAGACGCCGGTGCCGCTGAGCACGGGCTCGGTGATCACGTCGGGTGCTGCCAACAGCGAGACCAGCGCGATGTCGCGGGTCACGTTGGTCGTCGACAACGTCACGACGCCCGGGCTGGTGTTGTCGAGGGGCGGCAGATCGGTGCCGTTGAGATAGATGTCCTGGTTGTTGCCGTTGTCGGTCCACACGACCTGCAGCGAGTAGTCGCCGGCCGGCAGCGTCATGGCATAGCGCCCGGTGGCGTCGAGCCCCGACGACAACGCATAGCTCCAGTTGTGGGAGGCCGGGTCCCAGGCATAGGCGATGACGGTGGTGTCGGGAATGGTGCGATTGCCCCCGGTTACCAGACCGGAGATCGTGCGCATCGGCAGCACGATGTTTTTGTTGGGCGAGGCCTGCGTATGGGCCCAGTACGACGCGGTCAGCGGGTTGGTGCCACCGCCGAGGTAGATGATCGCGCTCGGGTCATACATATAGGCGCCAACGGTGTAGTACCACCCGTTGTTGGTGATCGTGGGGAAGGTGTAGTCGCCCGAGCCTGTGGTGGTGTCGTTGTCGACCGGCTCCGCGCTCGTGAAGGCACCCGGGGTGCCGATCAAGCGGAACAACGTGACGGTGGCGCCCGAGACGGGTCCGGCGCTGCTCGTGATCTTGCCGCTGGCGCTGCTGGTGCCCCACTGCTGCACGACGATGTCTTGGGTGACGGTGCCGCCGTCGGCCAAGGTAAAGGTGCCGGCGCCGGTCTGGGTGGTCGGGCGGTTCCTGATGCTCGGGCTCACCGAGTAGGTGTCGCGGTAGGTGTCCACGTCGGCGGGATGGACCACCACGTAGTAGGTGCCGGCCGCGAGGCTGCCGAAGGAGTATTCATCGTCGGGGGCCGGACCCAGATTGCGGGTGCCCACCAACGCAAACGAAGTCCCGCCCCACCGATAGAGCTCGACCGTGCCGTCGGGCGGGTCGGTCACGCCGTCGAGGGTCACCAGGCCGGTCACCGTGCCGGTGTTGGCGGCCGAAGCGGGCGCCGGTTGGAGGCCGAACAGGACGAGCATCACGGCCACGAGCAGCGCAGTAGCGGAGCTCCACCTCAAGGAGTGGGGGCGCTGCTGCGCGTGGGTGCGCGAGATCGCTGGGGGCGTGCGGGGCGGCATACGGGACTCTCTTCGTGGGGCGAAGTCAGGTCCGAATCAGCGTAAGGCAGAAACGGGCCCGACGTAGTACCTACGCCGGAACCCGCTCCGCTTCAGACCGATCTGATCGCTCAGATATGGACGCCGGCCTCAGGGTGCTCGGCGGCGTCGGTGGCGAGCTCTTCGTGCTTGACG
Organism: Nocardioides sp.; assembly: GCA_049299195.1. Classification (GTDB taxonomy): domain Bacteria; phylum Actinomycetota; class Actinomycetes; order Propionibacteriales; family Nocardioidaceae; genus Nocardioides. The sequence goes on along the minus strand of JBAQXA010000273.1, from coordinate 1,058 downwards.
TTGAGCAGGAACCAGACGATCAGGGAGGCGCCGAGAATCATCGCCGCGCCCACCAGGAAGCCGGTGGTGGCGCCCTCGGTGTAGATCTGCTGAGCGGCGATCCGCTTCATGGCTTCGAGCTGATCGGGCGTCGGCATCGGTTGTCCGGCCTGAGCGGCCGCGGCCATCGCGGCCTCCGACTTCTCCGCCAGCTTCTCACCCGTGCTGGTCCAGACCTGTTGAGCCACAGTCGACAGAGTGGCCAGACCGAGGGCGCCACCGACCTGCTGCATGGTGTTGAGCACTCCCGAACCGATGCCGGAGTCCTGGGCCTCGACGTGATGGACCGCGCTCAGCGTCAGCGGGACGAAGGTCAAGCCCATGCCGAAGGCCATGAGCAGGATGTAGGGCAGGACGTCGGTGAGGTATTCGCCCTTCAGATCCTGGACCGGGTACGCCGCGTCGTGCGGCATCCGGGAGAAGCCGACCAGTGCGCCCGCGGCCATGAGGGTGCCGGTGCCAGCGAGGAAGCGCGGGTCGACCCTGCTGATCAGCTGCGAGGCGATCCCCGCGGCGATGACGATGCCAAAGGAGAACGGCAAGAAGGAGACGCCGGTCTTGAGCGGGCTGTAGCCCATGACGTTCTGCACGTAGAGGCTGAGGTAGAAGAACATCGAGAACATCGCGGCGGGCATGAAGAACATCGCAGCGAAGCTCGCGGCCCGGGTGCGGTTGGCGAAGATGCGGAACGGAAGCAGCGGGTGCTCCTGGCGCGTCTCGATGAAGCCGAACGCCGCAAGCAACACCACGCCGACGATGAGGCTGGCGATCGTGCCGCTGTCGTCCCACCCGTGGTTGGCGTTGCCGGCGCGGGAGAGGCCGAAGACCAGGGCGAGCAGGCCGCCGCTGCCGGTGATGGCGCCGGGCACATCGAGGGTGCCCGGGTGCCGCTCGGACTCGGCGAGCGTGGCCGGCGCCAGCAGGGCGGCGCCGATGCCGATGGGGACGTTGATCAGGAAGGTCAGCCGCCAGCCGTCGATCGTCGTGCCCAGCGTGTGGAGCTCGGTGCCGGTCAGCCA
>JBAQXA010000272.1:0-2815 GCA_049299195.1 Nocardioides sp. | reverse complement strand
CCCGAGGGGGCCGCCGAGGTCACCGGCTGGCTCCAGCCCCCCGAGGGCGACGCGCCGGAGGTGGATCGCGACCCGACCGACGACGTCTTCTCCGCCCTGCGCGTCGCTGATCTCGTGCAGCGGATGGACCGTGACGCCTTCGGCGCCTACATCGTGTTGGGCGAGCGGCCCGGCTGGCGCGCGGCGGTCAACGCGGGCATGGCCGGCCTCCAGCCCGCCGCACTGGAGGAGCGCCCCGAACCGGGTCGGTTCCTCGCGATCCGCAACCTGTTCTATGCCGCCGAGTGGTGGTTCTTCGCCGGGTTCGTCGTGTTTGTCTGGGCGCGCTTCTGCCGCGACGAGTTCGCGGGCCCAGAAGTCGGCCCAGAAGGCGGCGCAGAAGTCGACGCAGAAGTCGGCCCCGAAGTCGACGCGGCGGCCGCCCCGGGAGGCGCGGCAGCCGCCGCCGAAGACTCCCTGCCGGTCGAGGGCCCCTAGTTTCGGCCCGTGTAGGTTCGCGCTGTGCGCAACCTCTTCCGGGCCTACCGAGTGCTCGCCATCATCGTCGGGATCCTGCTGACGGTCCTGGCGTTCGTGGCGATGCCGCTGAAATATCTCGCCGCCGAGGGCTCAACCGCGGCCCATCGAGGCGAGCAGCTGACTTCGATCGTCGGGGTGGCGCACGGCTGGATCTACATGGCCTACCTGCTGGTGGCCTTTGCCCTGGCGCGCAGGGCTCGGTGGCCGCTGGGCTACATGATCGGGATGCTCGTGGCCGGCCTGCTGCCGATCGTGATCTTCGTCGTCGAGCGGATGGTTTCGCGCCGGCTGCTGAGCGAAAACCCCACCCTCGACGAGCCGGGGTCGGCGTGAGCGATCGGCCGGTCGAGGACGCCTTTGTCCTGGGTGGCGGGGGTGTGCTCGGCGCGGTCGAGGTCGGCATGTTGCGCGCGCTGTTGGAGCTCGGCGTTCGGCCCGATCTGGTGCTCGGCACGAGCATCGGCGCCCTCAACGGTGCGCTGGTCGCGCGCGATCCCACCCCGGCCGTCATCGAGCGGCTGACGACGATGTGGCAGGAGGCGGGCGCCGACGGCGACATCTACGCCGACACGGCCCTCCAGCGGGTCAAGCGGGCGGTCACCTCGCGCACCCACCTCTTCTCCTCCGACAAGTTGCGCGATCGGCTGCGCGAGGAGTTCGGCGACCTCCGGCTCGAGGAGCTGCCGGTCCGGTTCAACGTGTGCGCCGCGTCGATCGAGCGAGCCGCGGAGCATTGGTTCGAGACCGGCCCTCTCGTCGACGCGGTGCTCGCGAGCGCTGCCGTGCCCGGCCTCCTGCCGCCCGCGAAGGTCGGCGAGGAGCACTTCCTCGATGGCGGCATCGTCAACTCGATCCCGCTCGGCCGCGCGGTCCGGCTGGGGGCGCGCCGGGTCTTTGTTCTCCAGGTCGGTCGGATCGACCGCCCGCTCGCCAAGCCGACGAACCCCTTCGAAGTCGCCCGGGTCTCCTTCGAGATCGCGCGGCGGCATCGGTTCAACCGCGAGCTCTCCGAAGTGCCCGACGACGTCGAGGTGCATGTGCTCCCCGCGGGCGGCACGTCGGCGAAGGACGACTCGGTCTTCGCCTATCGCGACTTCTCCACCGTGAGCGACAAGATCGACGCTTCGTATGCCGCCGGGCAGGCCTATCTGGCGGCGGCTGGGGTCGCGCCCAGCGCGGATCGCCCCTAGCGAGGCCCGGTGAGCCGCCTGATCCAGCGGCTGCTGCTCGCGCCGGCAGTTGTCGCTCTCACCGTGCTGATCTGGGTGAGCCTGCCGCTGTGGCTGTTGGCGGCCGCGGCGTTGTCGCCGCTGCTACCCGGACGCTGGCGGGTGCTGCGGTTGGCTTGGCTGGCGGTGCTCTACCTGACCTGCGAGAGCCTGCTGTTGCTCGTGCTGTTTGGGCTGTGGCTGGCGTCCGGGTTCGGGGCGCGGTTGCGGACGGCGTACTTCGAGGGCATTCACTACGAGCTGGTTCAGATGGTCTTGTGGGTCTTCTTCCGCGAGGCGCGCCGAGTGCTGCGGTTCAAGATCGAGACCGTCGGCGAGGCTCCCGACGCGTTTCCCGGCGAGCCGCTGCTGGTGTGTTGCCGGCACGCGGGGCCCGGGGATTCGTTCACGCTGATCTACGCGCTGATGCGGTGGTACGGCCGCGAGCCGCGGGTTGTCCTCAAGGACACCATGGCGTGGGATCCCGCGATCGGGGTGATCCTGGGGCGGATTCCGGCGCGGTTCATAACGCCCAATCCGCGGGCCGGGACCGGGGAGTTGCTGGAGGAGCAGATCCGAGGCCTGGCCGTCGATCTCGACGCCAACGACGCGTTTGTGATCTTCCCCGAGGGCGGCAACTTCACTCCGGCGCGGCGGCAGCGGGCCATCGACCGGCTTCGGGGTCTGGGGCTGGAGCGCATGGCCGAGCGCGCCGAGGCGATGACCACGGTGCTGGCCCCGCGCCCGGGCGGCTTCCTCGCCGCGCTCGATGCCGCGCCAGAGGCCGACGTCGTACTCGTGGCCCACACGGGCCTCGATCACCTCGCCACCGTGGGCGACATCTGGCGCGAGTTGCCGATGGACAAGGTGATCACGATGCGGTGGTGGAAGGTCAGCCGCAGCGACATCCCCGAGTCACGCGAGGACCGGATCGAGTGGCTCTTCGACTGGTGGGAGCAGATCGATGCGTGGATCCTCAAGCACCGCCCACGCGACCTCCCGCCGGCCTGAGTCGCCAGTGTGACTCGCCGGCCTGACTCGCCGGCCTGAGTGGCTGGCTCTCGGCCCGTGGTTTCAGGCCTTGGGGG
>JBAQXA010000271.1:0-14281 GCA_049299195.1 Nocardioides sp. | reverse complement strand
CGCCCGCACCGCCCTGGCCAGCCGGGTGCCCGCCCCCGTGGGCGCGATGGCCGTAGCGCTCCCACCAGCGCGCGAGGGGCGCCGGGGCCCACCAGTTGGCTCGGCCGAGCAGGCGCATAGTGGCCGGGACCAACAAGGCGCGCACCACCGTTGCATCCAGGAGCACTGCTACGAGCATGCCGAGGCCGATCATCTTGATGAAGACGATGCCGGAAGTCGTGAAGCCGCCGATGACGACCGACAGGAGCAGCGCGGCGCTCGTGATGATCCAGCCCGTCTTCTGCACCCCGGCGACCACCGCCGTGGTGTTGTCGCGGAGGTGATCCCACTCCTCCCGGACCCGGGACAACAAGAAGACCTCATAGTCCATCGACAACCCAAAGAGCACCGCCACCATCAAGATCGGCTGGGTCACGTCGAGATAGCCAGGCGAGGTGAAGCCGAGCCAGTTGCTGAAGTGGCCGTCTTGAAAGACCCAAGTGACCACTCCGAACGACGCCCCGATCGACACGGTGTTCATCGCGACCGCCTTGAGCGGAAGCACCACCGAGCCAAACGCAATGAAGAGCAGCACCAGCATCACCGCACCCACCAGCAAGGCCATCTTGGGCAGCGTCGCACCGATGGAATCGACCAAGTCGACCGTGAGGGCGGTGTCGCCTCCGACCTCGGCGTCGTACTGATGCGCAACCTTGCGCAACGCGTCAACGACCGACTGGGACTCGGGCACCTGGGACCTGCCGGGCCACACGGCCTCAAAGAGCACGACGGCCTCGCCCTCGACGAGCTTCTGGGCGACCACGTCCACCGCGGTCACCTTGGGCACAGCGCTCAGGGCGGTGCGCAGACCGGCGAGCTCCGCCTCGGGCAAGCCTCGGACCAGGATGGTCGCGGTGGAGATCTCGCCGTCGAAGAGATCGGCGTTGACCTCTGCAGCCACCCGGCTGGGTGCCTCGTCGGGCAGGACCCGCTCGTCGACTCCGCCCCAGCGAGCGCCCAGGATCGGAGAGGCCAAACCGATCAGGGCAGCGGTGACGACGACCAGCACGAGGACGGGGCGACGCATGACCTGGTGGGCAATGGTCGACCAGAGCTCTGCGCGCTGCGCGTGCCGGCCGCGCACCCGCTTGCCTCGGGGGTGCCGTCCGCGGATCCGGCCCCACTCCAAGCGCGGGCCAAGGAGGCTGAGGACCGCGGGCAGCACGGTGAGCGAGGCAACCATGGCGACCAACACCGCGGCCATACCGCCGTAGCCCATGGACTTCAAGAACACCTGGGGGAACAGAAGCAACGACGACAGGGCCGCCGCGACGATCACCCCGGAGAAGAAGACGGTTCGGCCGGCAGTGGCCAAGGTCGTGCCGAGTGCGTCGGCGATCGCCTCGCGATCAGGGACGGGATGGCTCGCCAACTCTTCACGGAATCGCGCCACAATGAACAAGGCGTAGTCGATGGCCAAGCCCATGCCCATCAGCGTGATCACGTTGATGGCGAAGACGGAGACCTCTGTGACCTCGGTGATGGCCCGAACCAGCGCAAAGGCTCCGGCGACCGCGACCGCACCCACCAGGGTCGGCATCAGCGCGGCGGTGAGACTGCCGAAGACCAGCAGGCTGAGCAGGAAGACCAGCGGCATGGAGATCGCTTCGGCGCGGACAATGTCCTCTTCGACCTGATGGTTTGCGTCGTCGAAGAGGGCATAGGGCCCGGCTAGGTGGGTTGTCAGTCCCTTGGCGCGCAGGAGGGGCGCGATCTTGTCGTAGCCGTCGGTGCGGTCCTCCCCGCCGGGCAAGGTGATCAGCAGGCGGGTGGCGCGGCGGTCCTCGGAGACCAAGGCGGGGGCGCGGGTTTCAAACCAAGAGAGGACGCGAGGTGCACCGGCCTCCCGCACCTCAGCGGTGATGCGCTGGACTTCCTGGGCAAACGCAGGATCACCCACCACCAGGGCATCGCTGCGATAGAGCGCGACGACGTCGACGAGTTGGTCCCCGAAGAGCTCGGTGCGGGCGCGGGAAACATCGGAGGACTCGGCGGACGGATCTTCAAAGCCGCCGTCGCTTAAGGAACCGAAGACGCCGGCGCCGTAGCCTGCGGACGCGATCACCGCCACGATCGCGAGCACGAGCACCCGGACGGGACGGCGGCCCACGAAGGAACCCCAGGAGTACATGGTGGCTCGCGGTTCGTGGCTCGGGGCGACTAGATCGTCTCGGCGGCGGCCGCGAGCAGCGGGTCGTCGAGCTTGCCTGCCTGGGACAGACGTTGGAGTTCGGCGCGCATGCGTGGCTCCCAGAAGCGGCCGATGTGTGCAGCGATCGCGACGACCGCCTGCTCCCGGGGGAGGTGCGCAAACTGCCGCGCGATGTCGTTGCCCATTCGCACTTCGGGCTCGAGTTCACTCATCGCTCAGTCAGCGCCGTTCCGCGAGTACGCCGTCGCGCTCGGAGTCGGAATGGCTGGGCACCTCGGCGTGGGCCGCTGTCTCCCGGGCAGTCGTCACACCCACCTGGACTGCGGTGACCTTGTACTCCGGACAGTTCGTCGCCCAATCCGAGTTCTCCGTGGTCACCACATTGGCCCCCGTCACGGGATGGTGGAACGTCGTGTAGACGACGCCGGCCGGCATCCGCTCGGAGACCTCGGCCCGCAGCGTGGTCGTGCCGACCCGACTCGACAGTTCGACCAGGTCGCCGGTGACGATGCCGCGCAACTCGGCGTCGGAGGGGTGGATCTCCAAGATGTCCTCGGGGTGCCAGGTGTTGTTGGCCGTACGCCGGGTCTGCGCGCCCACGTTGTATTGGCTCAGGATGCGGCCCGTGGTCAGGATCAGCGGGAAGCGCCGGGTGGAGCGTTCGGTGGTGGGCACATAGACCGTCTGCATCAGGTTGCCCTTGCCCCGCACGAAGGCGCCCACATGCATCGTCGGGGTGCCATCGGGAGCGGCCGCGTTGACCGGCCACTGCAGGGAACCCACCTGATCGAGGCGACTGAAGGAGACGCCGGCAAAGGTGGGGGTGGTGGCGGCGATCTCGTCCATGATGGCGGAGGCGTCGGGGTAGGACATCGGGTAGCCCATGGCCTCGGCGAGGTCGCAGGTGACCTGCCACTCGTCCTTGCCCTGGCGCGGCGAAAACACCGGCCGAACCCGGTTGATGCGTCGCTCGGCGTTGGTAAACGTGCCGTCCTTCTCCAAGAAGGAGGTGCCGGGCAGGAAGACGTGGGCGAAGCGGGCCGTCTCATTGAGGAAGAGGTCCTGCACCACGACCATGTCCATCGACCGCAGCGCCGCTTCGACGTGTTGGGTGTTGGGGTCTGACTGGGCGATGTCTTCACCCTGCACATAGAGCCCGCGGAAGCTCCCAGCGATCGCCGAGTCAAACATGTTGGGGATCCGCAGTCCCGGCTCCGGATCGAGCGTGGTGCCCCACAACTCGTCGTAGATCGCCCGGACTTCGGGGCCCGAGATGTGGCGGTAGCCGGGCAGTTCGTGCGGGAACGAGCCCATGTCGCAAGAGCCTTGGACGTTGTTCTGCCCGCGCAGGGGGTTGACCCCCACGCCTTCGCGGCCCAGGTTGCCGGTCAGCATGGCCAGGTTGGCCATGCCCATCACCATCGTGGAGCCCTGGCTGTGCTCGGTCACGCCCAGGCCGTAGTAGATCGCCGCGTTGGGGGCATCGGCATACAGCCGCGCGGCCGCGCGCACCTGCTCGGGATCGAGCCCGGTGGCTTCGGCCGTGCCTTCGGGGGAGTTCTCCGGGCGCCCGATGAACTCGACGTAGTCCTCGACGTTCTCGCAGCGAGCGGCCAGGAAGTCCGCGTCGTAGCGGCCCTCGGTGACGATGACATGGGCCATCGCGTTGACGAAGGCGACGTTGGAGCCCGGCAGGACCGGGAGGTGGTGGGCGGCTTGGATGTGGGCGCTGCGCACCAGTTCGATCTTGCGCGGGTCGGCCACGATGATCTGGGCACCCTCACGGAGCCGCTTCTTGAGGCGCGAGGCGAAGACCGGGTGGGCATCGGTGGGGTTGGCGCCGATCAGGAGCACAACGTCGGCCTGGGCGACCGAGCGGAAGTCCTGGGTCCCGGCGGAGGTGCCGAAGGCCTGGTTGAGGCCGTAGCCGGTGGGGGAGTGGCACACCCGCGCGCAGGTGTCGACGTTGTTGTTGCCGAAGGCGGCGCGCACCATCTTTTGGACGACATATACCTCTTCGTTGGTGCAGCGCGAGGAGGAGATGCCACCGATCGCCGCGGCACCCGACTCGGCCTGGATGCGCTTAAAGCCGGCGGCCGCGGTCGCGATCGCCTCTTCCCATGAAACCGGGCGCCACTCATCGGTGATCCGCTCGCGGACCATGGGCCGCAGTTGGCGGTCGGCGTGGGCGGCATACCCGTAGGCGAAGCGGCCCTTGACGCAGCTGTGGCCCTCGTTGGCGCCACCCTGCTTGCTGGGGATCATCCGCACGACTCGGGTGTCGTCGCCCTCACCGCTGACTTCGGCGCGGAAGGAGCAACCCACACCGCAATAGGCGCAGGTCGTGTCGACGGCTCGGGTCGGCATGCCTAGGGCCACGACCGACTTCTCCTGCAGGGCCGACGTGGGGCAGGCCTGCACGCAGGCGCCGCACGACACGCAGTCGGAGGACAGGAAGTCGGTGCCGCCGGCGGTGATCGCCGAATCCAGCCCGCGACCCGCGACGGTGAGCGCGAAGGTGCCTTGGATGTCACCGCAGGCCCGCACGCAGCGGGAGCACACGATGCACGCTGCCGGGTCGTAGTCGAAGTAGGGGTTCGAGCGATCCAGGGCCTCGGACGCGTCCGCTGCCCCTGTCGTACGCCGCTCGCGAGCCGTTGCTGTGTCGGGTCGCCCATAGCGCACCTCGGCCGCCTCGATGCGGGTCGCCATCGACTGGATCTCGCAGTTGCCGCGAGCGCACCCGTCACAGTCGACCGGATGGTCGGACAGATAGAGCTCCATCACGCCACGACGCAGCCGCTGGACCTCTTCGGTGCGCGTCGAGACGACCATGCCGTCGGTGCACAGGGTGGTGCACGAAGCCGGAGTGCCGCGGCCACCAGCCACCTCGACGAGACACATGCGGCAGGACCCAAACGCCTTGAGTGAATCGGTGGCACACAGCTTGGGAATCTCGATACCGGCTTCTGCGGCAGCGCGCATCACCGAGGTCCCTTGTGGCACCTCGACTCCGACGCCGTCGATCGTGACATGGGCAGTGGGCCAGTCGCCACCGCCGTCGACTGCCGGGGTGCCGAAGTCGGGCTCGGGGGCCAGCCAGGTCGCGGCGTCCAACGGCTCACCCGGCATCCCGCCCAGATTTCCACCCAGTGTTCCGCCCAGGGTCTCGGTCATTGAACGTCTCCTTCACCAGCATGGGCACGATCGTTGGTCCCGCGATCGTTGGCCCCGCGATCGTTGGCCCAGTGTCGCAGAGCGCTCTGCACCGGAAGAGGCGTGAGGCCGCCCATTGCGCACAGCGATCCCTTGGTCATGGTCTCGCACAGGTCATCGAGCAACACCAGGTTGGCGGCGACGTCCTGTCCGGCAATGATCCGGTCGATCACCTCGACGCCGCGCGTGGAGCCGACGCGACAAGGGGTGCACTTGCCGCAGGACTCCAGGGCGCAAAACTCCATCGCAAACCGCGCCATCCCGGCCAGGTCGACGGTGTCGTCGAAGACGACGATGCCGCCGTGTCCGAGCATGGCGTCTGCCGCGGCGAACGCCTCGTAGTCAAGCGGGAGATCGAACTGATCGGTGCCGACGTAGGCCCCTAACGGGCCTCCGACCTGCACCGCGCGGACGGGTCGACCGCTGCGCGTCCCACCGGCATAGCCCTCGACGAGCTCGCCGAGGGAGTGTCCGAACGGCAACTCCACGAGTCCGCCGCGAGCGACGTTGCCGGCGAGCTGAAAGACCTGGGTGCCGCGTGAACGGCCGGTGCCGAGTGCGGCGTAGGCCTCGCCGCCGTCGGCCAGGATCATCGGGACCGTGCACAGGGTCAGCACGTTGTTGACCACCGTCGGCTGGCCGAACAACCCGCTGATCGCGGGAATCGGGGGCTTGGCCCGGACCTCACCGCGCTTGCCTTCGAGGCTGTCGAGCATGGACGACTCTTCGCCGCAGATGTAGGCCCCGGCCCCGACGCGCACGTCGAGGTCGAAGTCGAGGTCGCTGCCCTGGATGCCGCCGCCCAAGAACCCGTGGGTGTAACACGTGTCGATGGCGCGACGCAGCGCCGTGATCGCGTGCGGGTACTCCGAGCGCACATAAACAAAGCCCTCGCTGGCCCCCACGGCGTACGCCGCGATCAGCATGCCCTCGATGAGGGTGAAGGGATCGCCCTCGACGACCATGCGATCGGCAAACGTGCCCGAGTCGCCCTCGTCGAAGTTGCAGACGACGAACTTGGTTTCGGCGTCCTGCTGAGCCACGGTCTGCCACTTGATTCCGGCGGGGAACCCGGCGCCGCCACGGCCACGCAGCCCGGAGGTGGTTACCTCTTCCACGACCTCGGCGCGGCTCAGGCTCAAGGCCCGCCGCAGCCCAGCCCAACCCCCGTGCGCCTCATAGTCGGTGATCGAGCGGGGGTCGACAACACCGAGCCTCCCGGTGGTGACCCGGGTCTGCCCGGCGAGCCACGGGTGCTGCTCGATCGGACCGAGAGTCAGGCCACCCAGCGCGTCCCAGCCCTGCTCGACCACTGCCGCCACGTCTGCGGGGGTCACGCAAGCGAACCCGATCCGCCCGGAGTCGCTGTCGATCTCGACGAGGGGCTCGGCCCACAACAGACCACGCGAGCCGGTGCGGACCACATCGAAGCCATGCTCGGCGAAGGCCGCGGCGACCTCATCGGCATCCATCGACACCGCGGCCGCATCGCCCGGCACATAAACCCGCCCGCTCATGAGCGCCAGCCGCTCGTCAGGGCATCAATGCGAGTCGCGGTCAGCCGACCGTGGAGGCGTCCGTCGACGGTGCCCGAAGGCCCCAACGCACAGTTGCCCAGGCAGAACACCTCTTCTACGGCTGCGTCTGCTCCCAGTTGACTCGCGCGGGCCGTCGTCTCGGCATACAACGCGCTCGCGCCGACCGCCTGGCACGCCTCGCCACGGCAGAGCGTGACGGTGTGCGCGGCACGCGGCTCGGTGCGGAAGTCGTGATAGAAGCTGACGACGCCGAAGACCTCCGCGACCGACAGGTTGAGCACGTCGGCAATGACGGCCTGATCGGCGCGCTCGATATGGCCGAACTCCTCCATCACCGCATGCAGGATGGGGAGTAGCGGGCCTCTGGCTGACTGGTGGTGTTCGGCGATAGCTCGCACGACCGCACCTCGATCGGACTCGGTCACCCAGCGATCCTAGTGTGACCCTCGCCTCGTTATGGACTAACCCCCACGAAGGCTTCCCGCCGGGCATCCCCGGCCACCTGGAGCTTGTGGTGCTCATCGAGCAAGGCGGCACCCACGCCGCCGAAATACATATGCGGCTCGTCGTAGACGTTGCTCGTCAGGCCCAGCTCCGTGGCTGCCGCAGCGATGGCCGGATCCTGCTCATGCTCGACCACAAAAGTGTCGGCTCCGGTCAATCTCAGGTGGACCCGCGGGCCGTCAATGGCCTCCTGGAGATCGCGGTCGTGGAGGCAGCCTTGTCCCAAGACCAGCATCAAGGCCGTGGTGATTCGGTCGGCGCCGGGGGAGCCCACGGCCAGGACGCGGCCGTCTTGGGTCCGACCGGTCGTCGGGGCCATGTTGGACGCGAGACGAGTGCCTGCGGGAGCCGCGTGCAGGCCGCGGCGGTTGAGTTCGACCTCACCGAGTGCGTTGTTGAGGAGGATGCCCGTGCCGGGGATGCACATGCCCGCGCCGTAGCCGCTGCTCATGGTGATGGCGCATGCGGTGCCGGCCGAATCGACCGCCGAGATGTGTGCCGTTGATGACGATCCGCGCAGCGCGGTGAGACCGTGCTCACCAACCGCGGCCAGGAGCGCGAGGCCGTCTTTCTCCAGATCTGCGGCGAAGTCGTGGACGCTGGTGCGATAGGCGAGCACGGCACGTTGGATTTCGATGACGTCTGCCCATTGCCAGCCGCCGGACCGGACGTTGCGGCGGGCCAACTCCGACAACATGATGGCGAGCATCGGTCCGCCCACGGAGGGGGGCGGGTTGGTGGCGATCTCCCAATCGCCGATCTGCAGGCGGTGGGCCGGTCGCTCGACCGCTTGGTATGCCGCCAGGTCGGCCGCGGTGACCAAGCCTTCGTGGGCGTCCATCTCGGCGGCGAAACGCTGGGCGACCGCGCCAGTGGCGAAAAGGTCAGGCCCTGCACTGGCGAGCTCTTCCAGGGTGTCGGCCAAGAGCGGGTTGCTCGTCGCCTCACCCCCCGCCAGCAGCGAGCCATCGGCACGCGTGACCAGGCGGTGAGCCTCGGGGTCGGCACCAAAGAGACTGTCCGCGGTGAACGCGAGGTAGCGCGCGGCCGCGGGACTCATCGGGTAGCCATGACGAGCGGCCGAGATCGCCGGAGACAACAAGCGAGCCCAGGGGAGCGCGGCTGCGCGACCATGAGCCCGCGCGAAGGCGGGGATGATCCCCGGCGTGGCCACCGAGCCGTGACCGGCATACAGCGTGACGCCGCCGCCATAGGTCGTTTCGATGCGCCGCAGGCCGTGCCCGAGCCGCTCGGGCGCGCCTTGGCGTCCGGGCATCTCCACGTTGCCGTCGATCACGATCGGGGCCTCCTCGGGAGACCAGATCGAGACGTAGGCCCCGCCGCCGAAGCTCACCATGCCGGGCTCGGTCGAGAGGGCAACCAGGGCGGCTGCCAGCGCCGCATCAACGGCGTTGCCGCCGTCGTGCGCGACCGCCAATCCGGCGTCGAGGGCCTGCGCCCCAGTGGCGGCCACAGCGATCCGGAGGTTCACCCACCGCATCCTGCCAGGGTCTGCGCTGACGCCCGCCGACGTGGGGTAGATCACCCCCGCCGCGATTCGGCGCGCCATTATTTGTCGATCTAGAATGTAATCACTACAGCGCGCCCACCCGATTACGGCTGGCGCACCGAAAACGGATCGAACGAACGCCCCCCTCGACCGGGGGAGAGGGAAGAGGAAGACATCATGTCCACGCAGTTGTACCTGGCACAGGGGATCGTCCGCGGGCGCGTCCACAACGGACAGGACGCCTGGGTAGTTCGCGAGTTGGACATCGCGCGCCAAGCCGAGCGCGAGAGCGCACGCCGCCTGCGCGCGCGTCACGCACGCTGATTCAGCGCCCCGGGTTGGGGCGGACTGTTGGGGTTGGTGAGGGCCACAAGTTGGCTCACACCAACCCCAAGCCTATTTATGCGCTGCCTATTGGTGTGGGCCCACTTATGCGGGGCGCACGTGCGCGGGCCTACCTGGCGAGGGCCTACTTATGCGGGGCTCAGCGCCGCGCGACAGAAGCGATCTCGACGGGAGTCTTGGGGGAGCCATCGGGGCCACCTTCGGCGGTTCCCGCGGCGCCGATGGCCTGCACAACCTTGATGGAGGCAGCGTCAAGCTTCCCGAAAACAGCGTATGCCGGAGGTAGGGGCGAGTCCTTGTAGACCAAGAAGAACTGAGAGCCGTTGGTGTTGGGGCCCGCGTTTGCCATGGCCAGCGTCCCGGCGGGGTAGGTCTCGCTGCCCTTGAGTTCGTCGGCGAAGGAGTAGCCCGGCCCGCCGGTGCCGGTCGCGGTCGGATCGCCGCATTGGAGGACCCAGATGCCTTCCGTCGTGAGGCGATGGCAGTTGGTCTGGTCGAAGTAGCCCTGCGCCGCGAGGCTCAGGAAGGAGTTGACCGTGCAGGGGCGCCCCTTGCCGTCGAGGACAATGTTGAGGGTGCCGGCGGAGGTGGTGACAACCACGGACGTGTTGTCCTGCGCGATCGGCTCACCCGAGGGCGGCTCGACCTCCTTGGCTGCCGGTGCTGTGTCGGGCGTATAGGTGCAGGGGCCAGCGGCGGCGCTGCTGGTGCTCGGCGGGTCGGGGGTCGGTTCGGGATCTGTTGCCGACTTCACGCCCCCTTCGGAACTGCACGCTGCGAGAGCGGCCATGAGCAGGCCGGCCGCGACCGTCATACCGAATCGACCGGCGGAGCGGTGGTGAGGTGCGGCGGGGGCCAGAGTTCGTGGACGAAGCATTCGACGATCGTAGGTCACGCACCCATGGTGCGCGGTCATCCGGGCTGCAATCACCCGGTCGGCGAACTGCTCAGAGCGGACGGCTGCCCCTCCGTGAGGCCGCCGGATAGTCCGTTTGGCCGATTCTGCTGATTCATCGGGGGCAATTGCGTCTTAAAACACCGGCGGGCCCGTCACAACTGATGAAAGCTGGCAAACAGCCACCAGTTCAGACCTCGGAGGGTCACCGGATCATGTGGGACACCGTAGATATCACGCCGACTCGCATCTCGCACGACATGCCGTGCCAACGATGTGGGCATCCCAGTCATCGCTTCCTGCCCTGCTCGGAGACGTGTGAGTGCGCCCCGACCGTGAGCGTGGGCGGGGGACCCCGGCCCAAGGCCCATGTCCAGCGTCGCTTCGTGAAGGTGAGCCGTCCCCGATGAGGACCGCACTGAGCATCGCCTCCGCAGCACCCGTGGAGCGCGCGCACGACCTTCATGGGCGGTACGCCGACGCGGGGGAGCGGCGACCGTCACTCCTCGAACTGCCGGCGCATTGCGCCAACATCGGCTGCCCTAATACGTCGCATCACCGGGGCTTCACCCTGGTCGAGGCCGAGGCGTCGCAGGTCTTCAACGCCCGCCCGCTTCGGTTGTGGATGTGTGCGGTGTGCGCCTCGGCGCTTCGCGGCCTGTTTGCCGACGCCGACGTGACCTCGTCGAGCCAGTCCGCCTAACGCCGCTACTCCTGGCGGGCCGCCGCGTCGCGCACTGCCTTGCGCGTGCCGATCGGGTCGTCGGGGAAGGCAATCCGCAGCCGCGCGGAGACCGGCCGGGACTGGCAGCCCAGGCGCAACCCGGCAGCAATCTCTGCAGGGGTGAGGATGTTGTCGAACTTCTGCTCCACCTCACCGCTGATGGCGTGGAAGACACAGATGCCACAGCCCGCTGCTCGACACGAGAAGGGGGCAGGCAGGCCCTTCTTGAGCATGAAGTCCACCAGCGGCAGATCGCGCGGCCAGTCGTCGAAGTGGTAGGTCTCGCCCTCGACCGTCAGCTCGACCTCCGCATCGTCAGAGACTTTGCCGGCAGGTATGGCGTCCGCCCCAGCCACCGCGGTCGCGTCACCAAAGGGCGCACCACCCAGGGACACGAAGAGTTCCCGCCGGCGGCGAGCACGCGGCATACCCAGGTCGCGGAGGGCTGTGTCGACCGTGTTCATAAAGCCGCTGGGCCCGCAGGTGAAGGCATGCCACTCGGCGTACGGCGTGGCGAAGCGCCGGACTTGCTCGGGTGTGGGCAGGCCTTGCACAGACTCCAGCCAGTGGACGATCTCCAGCCGATCGGGATGGGCTGCGGCCAACTCCCGCAACTGCCGGGCGAAGATCACCGACCGCTCGTCTGAGTTGGCGTAGAAGAGCACGATGCGGCCGCTGCCCGCCGCGAGCGCCTCCTTGAGGATGCTCAGGACCGGCGTGATGCCACTGCCGCCCGCGAAGAGAAGCAGGTCTGCCTCCCAATCCGCGGGGGTGAAGATCCCGCCTGGCGCAAGCACCCGCACCTGGTGGCCCACGCGCAGGTTGTCGAGGAGCCAGTTGGAGGCGTAGCCGTCCACGGTGCGCTTGACAGTGATCGCCATGGCGTCGCCAGCAGCGGGGGAGGAGCAGAAGGAGTAACTGCGTGCCACGAGCCCGGTCACGTCGCTCGGTACGGCGAGGGTGAGGAACTGTCCGGCCCTATAGGACATGGAGGGAGCCGCGTCGGCCGGCACGTCGAACTCGACGGTCGCGGCGTCCCAGGTTTCCCGGATAATCGCCCGAACCGAGAGCAGGTAGGAGGGCTCGGCGGATGCGGAGTCAACGGTCACAGCCAGACCATGCCATAGCCGCTAAGCCGTTTCATCTCCTGTCCCAATCTGCGACCGCGGCGCTGGCGGTTGGGCGCAGTTCATCCTCACCATGAAGATCATTGACGCGCTAACGAGGTCCAGATCCACCGCGGCGAGGTGTCGTCGTTGGCTCGACTGGGTCGTCCAGACAGTCCAACACGTGTCGGACGTGGGCGGCGATCGGTTCCATGCTGCGCTGGCGGATGTTCTCTGACTCAGGTGAGCCGACGGCGCGGAGCGCATCGGAGAACGCGTCGGGGAACCCTTGGGCGATGGATCGGGCGCGGGCGCGGAACTCCTCGGAGGGGATGCTCAGCTGGTCGGCGGCGCGGTCCCAGTGCTTGCCAAGGACCTGGCCAAACTTGCGGCGTCCGCCGATGCTCACCGCGACCTGACGGAACTCGGGGTTCTGGATGTCGTAGGGCAGGGCGGTGGCCAGGTCGTACAGGGGTGCCAGCCGAGTGGTCTGGCCGGGCAGCAGGAGGAGGGAGATGTTCTTGGCGTGCCCATCGGGAGAGCCCGAAATGTAGTTGAAGGCTGCGAAGTCACCCAGGGCACGCAGAGCCTGCGGTCGATCAGTGGCGACCTGCTGGATGGTGCGGGTCATCTCGCGGAGACCGGGACCGCCATCGGCCTCGTACTTCTTCGACGGCAGCCGGCCGCCGGCGGAGCAGAAGTCCTCCTGGTGAAGTCGCACGACCGTGTCGTCTTTGCGGACGATGCGGTCGTACCGCTCCACGACGATGGCGGGCTCGTCGTCAAAGTGGGCGTATTCGGTCTTGGCGACCGGCAGCCCGACACGGTCGGCGGCGCGCATCGTGGCATGCTCAACGAGTGCCTGGTGGTGCAGCCGGCCGATGCCAGGTTTGAGGATGTGGGTGGTTGCGGCCGAGCCATGTGCCTCGTGCCAGCCGTCACTGAGGCGGGTGAGTGCGAACTTGGCCTGCTGGCCGGGGAGCGACCAGTGCTCTGAGGGCATCGTCCAGGACGCCTGGCCGGTCGTTCGCAGATCCCGCAGGCGCGTGGCGATGTCACCCGCCGAGATCCGCGGGAGCTCGTGGGCGCGGGCCAGCATGTCGTCGAGCTCGTCGACGGTGCTGAACTGGACGGCCCCGGGGCAGTCCCAACCCATCTGCGAAAGCAATCCAACAGCGTCGTCTGACTCGACCTCCAGACGGCCAGCCCAACGTTGCCGGATCTGAGGGTCCTCGGGCAGGAGGCCCTCGAGGAAGGCCTGCACCCGTACGCCGCGATAGGTGGTCGCGGCGACCGGCATGAGCACTGACAGAGGAGTGGTGTGCCCTGCGACGTAGGCAGCCTCGTAGCTGAACTCCGGCTCTGAGGTGCGCGACTGCTGTCGGACGTGGCCGACGACCTGGCCGTACATCACGACCGCCAGCTCGGTCTGTCTCACGACTCCTCGCGTTCGGCGATGGCGGCCAGGAGTTCGGCCTCGGCGGGGGAGACCCGTCGCGTCACCAGGCTGATATCGAGGTCGAGAGCAGCGAGCACTCGGAAGACCTGCTCAAGACTCGCGGCAGGATGACCGGTCTCGAAGCGAGCAAGCCACGCGCGCGAAACGCCGCTGCGCTCGGCGAGC
Organism: Nocardioides sp.; assembly: GCA_049299195.1. Classification (GTDB taxonomy): domain Bacteria; phylum Actinomycetota; class Actinomycetes; order Propionibacteriales; family Nocardioidaceae; genus Nocardioides. The sequence continues at coordinate 628 of JBAQXA010000271.1, read as the reverse complement.
ACAGCCTGGGTCCAGTCGCGACGCTTCCGCTCTGCGCGAACCGCGCCACCGAACTGATGCGCACTGCCAATCGTCGCCACCGCACACCTCTTGTCTACAAACGTAGTCATTTCAGATTGTCTACGTACATAGTACAAACGAAATGTCTACGTACGTAGATGCCGGTGGGGGATCCTCAGCCTGCTGAGTGTCCAGGCGCGAGGGGTGATCACTTTGGAGGACTGGGCGCTGATCAGGAGGCTAGCTGCCGACGGGGTGCCGAGGGCACGGATCGCGGCACGGCTACGGATATCGCGGACGACCGTCATCAAGGCGGTGAACTCGGACTGGCCACTTCGCCATGAGCGGTTGCCGGGGCCGACGTCCTTCAGAGGTGCGGCCGATAGTCACCATAAGCGCGCGCAGCGCATGCTTGTGGCTGTCGAATCGGGCCATGAGCAGCCGTTTCCGTGCGCTGCGCACGCTTGTGGCTGTTGCGACTCAGGAGCAGGTCGCGCATCAGGGAGGTCTTGTCGACACCGCGAGGCCCGGTGGCCACCGCGAGCTGGCCCGTCACCTCGCGTAGGCGACGACGCGAGCGAGACGATCTTGCCCACGTTCCGCAGCACTGATGGGGTAGGGGATGGAC
>JBAQXA010000270.1:0-4963 GCA_049299195.1 Nocardioides sp. | reverse complement strand
GTGGAAGTTTGGGCGGGGGCTTTGACCTGAGCGGCCGAGACGGCCCGCTGGGGCGCGGTGTTGAGGGGTTGGTCGGCCAGGACCAACGGGGGAGTAGCAAGCGCGCCAAAACCCACCACGGCCGAGGTCACGACCGTGGCGAGAGAAAACAGCCGGAAGCTGTTTGGCTTCATGCTTGTCCGCCTCCCCACGCGCACGGCATACAGGTTACTTCACGCAAGGGGGAGACGGGATATTAAGGAAGCCATGACGGCATCCGCCCAGACGGGAGCCGCGGCCCACCGCCGCACCCGACGGCGGCGTACGTCGCTAGGATTCCCCGTCGTGAGTCCAGCGGGGTCTGCCAAGGGCACATCCGGGACCCGGAAACCGGTGCCCGTCACCGTCGACGACGACGGGATCCACCTGCACGCCAGTGCCGGGGCGGTGCCCGACGTCGTGGTGGATGCGTCCTTCGACGGACGGCGGATCTGGTCGTTCTGGCCGGTCCGCGACGCCGTCCCAACCGGCGGTGAGCAAGTCGTCCCGTGGCCCAAGGCCCTCGCCAAGTTCCTCGACGGTAGGACGCACTTCCGCATCGCCGAGCACACCAGCGGCACCGTCTGGTTCGACGACGAGATCCGCCTCGGCACCAGCGACGAGCGGATTGCCGTGGTCGATCCCGAAGGGCATCCGCTGGCGCTCGACAAGTCCATGAAGCGGGTGCGCACGTTTGAAACCCGCACCCCGGAGCAGGTTGCCCCGCTGATGGCAGCGATCGGCGAGGTCTTGGAGGCCCTGAGCCGTGCGGGAGTGGAGCCGTTCTTGGCCTACGGCACGCTGCTCGGCGCAGTGCGCGAAGGGGCATTAATCGGCCACGACAGCGATGCCGATCTCGGCTATGTGAGCGACCATTCCCACCCGGTCGATGTGATGCGCGAGAGCTTCGAACTGCAACGCCGGCTCACCGAGATGGGCTATCCGACGATGCGCTACTCGGGGGCGGCCTTCAAGGTGGACGTTGTGGAGGCCGACGGCTCCCTGCGCGGGCTCGACGTCTTCGGCGGCTTCATGCGCGACGGGCACCTCCATCTGATGGGGGAGATCCGCACCCCCTTCGAGCGGGCGTGGATCCATCCGCTGGGCACCGCCAGCCTGGAGGGGCATGTGTTCCCCGTCCCGGCCGACACCGACCGGTTCCTCGCCGCGACCTATGGACCGCACTGGCGCACCCCCGATCCGGCCTTCAAGTTCGAGACCCCGCAGAGCACCCACCGCCGGCTCAACGGCTGGTTCCGCGGCATCCGCGTGCATCGCGGCACCTGGGACGGCGCCTACGCCGCCCATCCTGAACCGACGTCAACCGAGCCCTCCGATTTGGTCCGGTTGGTCCACGAGCGCGAGCCCGCCATCGGTGACTTCATCGATGTGGGCTGCGGGTACGGCGTGGACGTGCTGTGGATGGCGGACCAGGGTGTCCCTTCCCTCGGCCTCGACCATGCGCCCACGGGTTTTGCCTGGGGGCAGCGCCAGGCGGCCGAGCAAGGCTCGGGTGCGCAGTTCGGGGCGATGAACCTGCTGGAGATGCGTTCGGTGCTGGCCGTCTCCGCGCTGGTGGCCCATCGGTCGGCCCATCGGTCGGCCCATCCGTCGGGGGCCCCCCGCGTCGTGATGGGCAACCACCTGGTCGATGCGCTGGATGCGCGCGGCCGCACCAATCTCGCTCGCTCGGCAGCCATGATGCTGCGGGGCGGGGGCAGGCTCTACCTCAAGTTCCTCACCCATCGGGGCGACGACGGCTACGCCACCGGTCGCCACATTCACCCGGTCCCTGCTGGGCGCATTCGGGCGGTGCTGGAAGAAGCCGGTGCGCGGATCGTGGATCAGCGGCGGCTGCTAGCCTCCGGCCCAGGTGACGTGGCCAAGGACCAACGCTCGAAGCTGTGCCGGATGGTGGCGACATGGGAGTGAATAGGGCAGATGGGATGAGCAGGCAGATCCGCAGGTGCGGCAGGGGAGAGGGTGTGTCTCGATGAGCGGTCAATCGGTCCGCGCGCGAGTCGAGGCGGAAGTCAAACAGCGCGCCAAGTCGCTGCGGCATACACGAGCCGGCCGAAGGCTGGATCTCGAACGCCGGGTGGCCGATCTCGAGGCGGAAGTGCAGGAGTGCCGCCAACTCAACCTCCGTCTGGCCGAACTGACCGACATCGTCACCGAACTCCTGGTGCCGGTCGCGCACCGCGACGAGGCCCGACTCGCCGAACTGCTGGAGCGCTACCAGAAGGGCCTCTAGCTTGGCCGAGCGCGTGGTGTGGCACGTCGGACTGCCCAAGACGGGGACGACCTACCTCCAGTCGGTGCTGTGGGCCAACACCGAAGCCTTGGCGAGCCAAGGCATTTTCCTGCCCGGCACCTCTGCGCGGCAACACATGCACGCCAGCGTCGTGGTTCGTGACCACCCGGGGCTGAGCAAGCGGGCGCCGGAGGTGCGCGACTCGTGGGGCGACCTCGTCGCGGACGTCCACCGCCACCCGGGGACCGCCATCATCAGCCCCGAGTTCTTCGGTGCCGCGAGCACTGATCAGGTCCGCCGCGCGTGCGCCGCGCTCGCTCCGGCAAAGGTCGAGGTCGTGATCACGGCTCGCGACCTGCTGTCGGTGGTGTCGTCGTACTGGCAGGAGTTCATCAAGCACGGGTTCGACAGCCCACTCGATGAGTTCCCCGCCCCCGAGCGCGACTACGACGAGTGGTCGTGGGCGGCGCTTGATCTCGCCACGGTCGTACGCCGCTGGCTCACCGGGCTGCCCACCGGCGCCGACCACCCGGAGCATGTTCATGTCGTGGTGTTGCCACCCCCGGGATCGCCGCGCGAGGCCTTGCTCGCCGAGTTTGCCGGCGTCGCGGGCTTCGACCCCAGCGGCATGGCGACCGACCAGGCTCAGGAGAACAGCGGTTTGGGCGTCGTCGAGGCCGAACTGCTCCGTCGGCTCACCCCGCACCTGACCTCCTTCACCTCGGCGCGGGATCGGGGGGTCTGGATCCGCAGCTACCTGGCGCAAAACAAGCTTGTGCCGCGGGGCGGTGAGCGGTTCTTGCCTTCGCCCCAGCGCGTGGCGCAGTTGCGCGAGCGTGCCGCCGCCGGGGTCGAGTTCGTGCGCGGTGCGGGTTGCCACGTGGTCGGCGACCTGGATCGACTCCTGGTGCCGGAGACGTTGCCCGATCTGCGGCACCCCGGATCGGTGACCGACGCAGAGGTGCTCGCCGCGGCGGCGGAGTTGTTTGCCGTCGTGCTGGGGGATGTGCGGATCTTCCGCGAGCACAACACGGCGTTGCGGCGCGCCGGACTGCGCGCTCCCGAAGCTCCCTGACGCCTGATCGGCGACTACTATCGGCGCCATGTCCACCGCGCGCCCGCTGTACCTCCACATCGGGCTGCAGAAGACCGGGACCTCCTACCTCCAGAGCATCTTTTGGCAGTCCCAGAGCGAGCTCGCCCGGCAGGGTGTCGACATGGTTCCCGGCTCCAAGCGGGACACCTTCCACCTCATGCTGCGCGTCCGTGATCGGTATCAGCCCGACTTCGACCCGCCCGAGGTGGCCCACGCGCTGGAGGCGCTGCCCAAGGCGCTCAAGCAGGCCCATGGCCGGTTGGCCCTGATCTCCGAAGAGTCGCTCGCGGCCTCGACGGCGCCCCAGATCCGTGCGTTGTTGGCCGCATGTGCCGACCGCGAGGTGCATCTGATCCTCACGCTGCGTGACCTGGGCCGGCAGATCCCCTCCGCGTGGCAACAGGTCTTGCAGTCCGGCGGCACCCAGTCCTTCGAGCGCTACTTGAACCGCCTGGCCAAGCAGCGCTCCCGTCGCAACGCCAAGCTGTGGGTCAACAAGGACATGGTGGCCGTTCTCGCTCGCTGGGGGGAGTTCGTGCCCCCCGAGCGGGTCCATCTCGTCGTGGTGCCGCCTCCGGGCAGCGCACCCACCGCTTTGCTGGAGCGGTTCTGCTCGATCATCGGGGTCGACGCAGCCCGCCTGGGCACCGATGTTGCTCGGCTCAACGAGTCTCTCGGCCGCGCCCAAGCCGAGGTGCTGGCCATGGTCAATGCCCGCCTCAGCAAGACCGATCGGCGCCGCGATGTCTATGGGGACGTCGGCAAGCGCTATCTGGCGGTCAAGATGCTGGTGCCGCAACGCGGGCGGCGGATCACGATCCCAGACCACCACCAGGGCTGGGTCACCGAGCACTCCCGGCACTTCATCACCCAGTTGACGCAGGGCCGCTACAACATCGTCGGCGCCCTCGACGAGTTGTTGCCGACGGCGGCTTCCTTCTCCCCGCACGAGGACGAGCCGACCGAAGCTGAGGTGGCCGAGGCGGCCGTGGCGGCCCTCGCCGGCGTGGTCGGAGACCGGGCCGAGGCGCTGCGCAAGCGCCGCAAACGCCGCCCGATTGCCGGGGTTGGCTCGGTCGGTCGCTTCTTGAAGCGTCACCTGTCTGGGTGATGATCGAGCGATTGGGCCCACACCGCGTCATTTTCGGGTAAGAATCGGCAAGTCGAGTGGGACGCGGTACGCCGTGCGCCCTGCCGCTAGTCAAGGAGGAAGCCAACGTGTCCGGATCCCGGGGCAGTGACTCCAGGTGGTGGGTGCGCATCCTGGCGGTTGGGCTGGGTGCGCTTCTCTCGGTGGCATTGGTTCCCGTCGTGGAGCCGGGGAGCCCGGCCGCCGCAATCGGTCAGACCGCGAGTGGGCTGCGTACTGCTGCGGCGGATTCTTGGGTGCCGCGGGCAGGGCTCGTCTTCAACCGCCCGCGCGGCTCGCAGAAGATGCGGGCAGCCCTGATTCGCCGGGTGATCGCCGGCATCAAGCACGCGCCGCCGGGGTCACGACTCAGCTTCGCGATGTACAGCTTCGACCGTCGTGACGTCGCCAATGCGCTGATCAAGGCACACCGCCGCGGCGTCCAGGTGCAGCTCATCATCAACGA
>JBAQXA010000269.1:0-2841 GCA_049299195.1 Nocardioides sp. | reverse complement strand
GTCTGAGCCCGCTGGGGCCAGGGGGTTCCTGTGGACAGGGGTTCTGGTGGCATCGGGTGCTTCTGGGGCGCGTTAGTGCCACCAGGTGGCACTAATCCACCCCGCAAGCGGGCCACCACCCCTTGGTTAGGCTTCGCGGCATGACTTGTTCGTGCACACCTTCCGGCTCCGCGCCCCGGACCGTCACCGTCACCGGCTCCGGAGAGGCCCGCGTGGTTCCGGACCGAGCCTCGGTCACCGTCACGCTGAACCACCACGCGGCCGGAGTCGCGGATGCCCTGGCCGGCTTGGATTCCGCCGTGCGCGCGGCGGGTGAGGTCGCTCGGGAGTTCACCGAGGCGACCCAGATCGGCTCCCGCGGCCTCAACGTCTGGCCCGCCCACGACGACAACGGGCGTCAAGTCGGCTTCGAGGCGCGGCATACGCTCAGCATCGGCTGTCGTGACATCACCAGCGCCGGCAAGTTGTTGGCCGCACTCGCCGACCGGGTCAGCGACCGGCTCAGTGTCGACGGGGTCTCCCTCGATGTGTCCGACCAGCGCGCGGCGCTCAGCGCGGCGCGGGAGGCCGCCCTCGGCGATGCCCGCGCGAAAGCCACACATCTGGCAGAACTGGCTGGCGCCACGCTGGGCGAAGTTCTCGCGATGCAGGAGGGTGGCGGCGGCTATTCGGGCGGCGGATCGGTGCTGTATGCCGCGGCCGGCAAGGCACGCGACGAGATGAGCATCGAGCCGGGTGAGTCCACGATCGGCGCGTCCGTGCAGGTCACCTGGGTGTTGGGCTGATCCTGGTTCAGGCTCGGCCGACGAGATCGGCGATCTGAGCCGCCGAGAGCACCGCGCCGGGCAGGCCCATGCCGGGCAGCAGCCCCGCCCCCGCACGCAGCAGGCCCACCGGGGCCGAGGCGGAGCGTGGGCCCAACTCCGTCAGTTCGATGCGGGGGTGCGGCAGGGACCGGCCCCACGCGGATGGGTCCGGGTGGTTGTCGAGCCGGCTCACGATGTGGGGCCTAAGATCGAGTCCCCGAGCCGCCAACTCGCTCACGGGGTCGGCCGCCGACCAGCTGAGGAGTGAGACCGCCGCGTGACCCGCCGGCGCGGAGCCGGTATGCCGGACCTCGAGCGGCGCTTCGAGAGGGTCGGCGGGGTGCCACACACTCAGGGATCCTTCGGTCCACTCCCGCGACAGCGCAAGGTAAACGAGTCGGGGGTGAACGAGTCGGGGGTGAACGAGGCGGGGGTGAACGAGGCGGGGTTGTGCTCGCGGGTCTGCCGGCTCCGGGTGGCGGCTCGGTGCTGGCAGCAGCCTCCGCAGCCCGCTTGGCCGGGCTGCCGGTAGCGGCGGGGGAGCGGGAGCAGCCCAGATGACGCCGTCGGCACTCAGCTCCGCCGTCGGCGTGGTGAGTAGCCAGCCTCCGCGCGCGGGCGCCAGCGACAGCACTTTGTGGCTGAGCATGATCTCCACCCCGCGGTCGGCCAGGCGTGTCGCTAGCACTTCGGCCAGCGCACCCAGACCCCCTGGGGCGGTCCAGCGGCCCAGGCGTTGTTCGAGGTAGGTCGAGACGCCAAGCCAGGCGGGAGCAGTCTCGGGACGGTGGCCCCCGAGCCGGGCATCGGCGGTGGCGAGGGTGATGAGCCGCGGGTCCTCCAGTTCAGCCGCGCGTGCAGCCAGCGTGCGGGTGTCCCGCAAAAGGCGGGTGACTGAGCGAGGTGCGACGGCCGCATCGAAGGCGCGCTCGAAGACATGGCGCCGCAACAGCTCCCAGTCCTCGGAGAACGAGGCGGCATACGCGCACCAGCGCTCGCCCATCCCGCTGCCGAGGGCGTCGATGGCGGTCAGCTGGCCGGCGCGTGAGCCGCCGGGCAACGACACACGAGAGCCGTCGGGGAGGTGATGGGTGACCTCAACAGGGACGAGGTCGAGTTCGCGTTCGAGGGGTCGCCCGGACTTGCGGAAGAGATCGCGCAGCGCGGCGGGAACCAGTGTCGCGGCGGGCCCGCGGTCCCAGGTGAACCGCCCCTCCGGGGTGTCGGCTGTTTGGAGGCCCAGCGAACCGCCGAGCCGGTCGTCGGCCTCGATCAGGGTGACCGAGTGTCCCAACTTACTCAGCCGCGCTGCCGCGGCAAGCCCGGCGATGCCGCCGCCGACGACGGCGAGGTGAGCCATGGGGTCGATTCAGGCGTCGCGGCGGCCGGCAGGCCGACCGCTGGGGTGGGTGGCCGTCATCCGGGCAGCGGCTCGAGTTGGCGCCACTTGCGCCAGCCGCGGCGGACGAACTTGCCGATGAAGAAGAGCATGATCAGCCCCAGCAGCAGGGCCACTGCCGCGATCGCCGCAGCCAGCCGGGGGTTTTCGAGGGCGGCGTAGACCACGCCCAGGACGGCCGCGTCACCCACGAGGCTGGCGCCGATATTGGTCACCGGCTCCGGGGAGGCGTTGATAGCGAGCCTGCTGCCCGCCTTGACCAGGTGAGACAGCAAGGCGGTGCCGCCACCGACCACGCCGAGGACGGCCTGGTCAAGCGTGCTGGCATCGCCCGCGAGGAGCACCCCGATCACGGCGCCGGCAGTTGGCCGGATCGCGGTCGAGATGGCATCCCAGGTGGAGTCGATGTAGGGGATCTTGTCGGCGATGAACTCCATCGCGTAGAGGAACCCGGCGGCGGCCAGCACGTCCCAGCGCGCTAAGACGTTGGGGATCTGCTCGAAATCGTTGACTTTGTCGGCGATCCCGAGCGTCAGAACGACCAGATAGGCATTGATGCCGCTGGCCCAGCCACTGGAGAACGTCAGAGCGAGTGCTTCCACGGCGGAAATGATACGGCCCTGGGTATGCCGCGAG
>JBAQXA010000268.1:0-2276 GCA_049299195.1 Nocardioides sp. | reverse complement strand
GCGTGGTGGTCTCCCCGATGGCGCAGTACGTCGCCCGCGAGGGCGTCGTGGGCGACTACCACCTCGTGCATCTCGGCGCTCGCGCGATGGGCGGCGCCGCCTTGGTGATGGCGGAGATGACGTGCGTGAGCCCGACGGCGCGCATCACCCACGGCTGCCCCGGGCTCTGGACCGATGAGCAGCGCGACGCTTGGGCCCGGATCGTGACCTGGGTGCACGACCACACCGACGCCAAGATCGGCATCCAGATCGGGCACGCGGGCGCGAAGGGCTCGACCCGGCGGATGTGGGAGGGCGGTGACCGGCCGATCGATGAGGCGACCGGCGAGACCAACTGGCCGCTGATCTCGGCCTCCCCGCAGCAATATCTCGCCGGCGAGAGCCAGTGGTCGCGCGAGATGACGCGCACCGACATGGACGAGGTGACCGAGCGGTTCGTGGCCGCGACTCGGCGGGCCCTCGATGCCGGCTTCGACTGGCTGGAGTTGCACTGCGCCCATGGCTACCTGCTGTCGGGGTTCATCTCCCCGCTGACCAATCGGCGTACCGACGCCTACGGCGGCTCGCTGGCCAACCGGCTGAGCTATCCCCTCGAGGTCTTCGCCGCCATGCGGGCCGTCTGGCCGGCGGGCAAGCCCTTCTCGGTGCGCATCTCCGCCCACGACTGGGTGGAGGGCGGGATCACGCCCGAGGACGCGGTCGAGATCGCGCGGGCCTTCAAGGAGGCCGGGGCCGACCTCATCGACTGCTCTTCGGGCCAGGTGAGCGCCGCCCAGCAGCCGACCTACGGCCGCATGTATCAGACACCCTTTGCCGATCGGATCCGCCAAGAGGCCGGCATCAGCACCATGGCGGTGGGGGCGATCTCGGAGGCCGACCACGTCAACAGCATCATCGCGGCGGGCCGCGCCGACCTCTGTGCGGTCGGACGACCGCACCTTGCCAACCCGGCCTGGACCCTGTCGGAGGCCGCCAAGATCGGGTATGACGCGCTGCGCTGGCCCCGGCAATACGCGTCGGCCAAGCGGCAACTGGAGGCCAACTTCGCCCGGGAAAAGGCAGCGGCCACGGCTCCGGCCGCCGGACCGCCCCCGCGCGAACAGGCCTAGGCGCTAGTCGGGCAGGACGGCGAAGCCCTGGATCTCCACCAGCGCTTCGGCATCCCAGAGTCGAGCCACGCCGATGCCGGCCATCGCGGGGTAGTTGCGGCCGACGAGCCGGCGCCAGACCGCACCGATCTCGGCGGCGTGCTCGCGGTAGTCCTCGATGTCGACGATGTAGATCGTGAGGCTGGCCAGATGCTCCGGCGCTCCCCCGGCCGCGGCCAAGGCGGTCAACAGCGACGTGAGCGCCCGCTCGAACTGGTCGACCACGCCGTCCCCGACGATCACTCCTCGCTCATCCAACGCGGTCTGGCCGGCCAGGAAGACGACCCGGCCCGACCCCACGACAGCGTGGGAGAAGCCGCTCGGGGTGCCGAGCTCCGCGGGGTTAACGAACTCGAGGCTCACCAGAACACCGACCCTCCGTCGACATTGATGCCTTGGCCGTTGATCGCACCGTTGGTCACGCACGCCATGATCGCGTCGGCCACCTCGTCGGGGGTGACCAGGCGGCCGTTGCGTTGCTTGGCGGCCAGCACTGCGCGGGCTTCCTCCGGGGTGCGACCCGTCTTGGCGACGATCCCCGCGATGGTGGCCGCGGTCATCGGCGTATCGACATAGCCGGGGCAGACTGCGTTGACGGTGACGCCCTTGGTCGCGACCTCCGCGGCCGCGGATCGCACCAGGCCGAGCACCCCGTGCTTACTGGCCGTGTAGGCCGCGATGTAGGGCTCGCCGATCTTGGCCGCCACCGATGCGACCACCACGATCCGGCCGTGGCCGCCCGCGATCATCGTCGGCAGCACTCGCCGGATGCAGCGAAACGGCGCGGTCAGGTTGAGATCGAGCATCGCCTGCCAGTCCTCGTCGCTCGTGCGCGCGACGGAGGCAGACGTGCCCGCCCCGGCATTGGCAACGAGGACCGAGACGGGAGCCCAGGACTGCTCAACCGTGGCAAAGAGGCTCTCCACAAACGCCTGGTCGGTGATGTCACCGGGGATGACCAGCGCGTCGCCGGGACACTCCGCGGCGGTCTGATCCAAGTCATGGCGGCCGCGCGAGGTCAGGGCCACTCGGTGTCCAGCGCGGCTGAGAGCGATCGCCGTCGCTCGGCCGATGCCCCGGCCGGCACCCGATATCAGCGCGACAGGCAGAGTTTGACTGTCGCTCACA
>JBAQXA010000267.1:0-12356 GCA_049299195.1 Nocardioides sp. | reverse complement strand
CCCGCGAGCCGGTCGACGGCCTGCCACAACTCGTCTGCCTGCCACTCCCACTCGGTGCGGTAGTGGTGCCCGAGCAGGGTCAGCCTGATCGCCATCGGGTCGATCTCGGAGTTGCGCAGGTGGGAGACGAAGACCAGGTTGCCCTTGGATTTCGACATCTTTTCCCCATCAAGGCCCACCATGCCGACGTGGACGTAGGCCTTCGCGAAGGGCACCTGCGGATGCGCGGCCTGCGCCTCGGCCGCGCTCATCTCGTGGTGGGGGAAGATCAGGTCGCTGCCGCCGCCCTGGACGTCGATCGCGCCCCCGAGGTGGGTCCCGGCAATGGCCGTGCACTCGATATGCCAGCCCGGTCGCCCACGGCCAAACGGTGAGTCCCAGGCCGGCTCGCCCGGCCGCTCGGCGAGCCACACGAGACAGTCGAGAGGGTCTTCCTTGCCCGGCCGCTGCGGATCACCGCCGCGCTCGCCGAAGATGACCGCCATCCGATCGCGCTCCCATCCGGAGACCGATCCGAAGGACGGGTCGGCGGCCACGCGGAAGTAGAGGTCACCGTCCAACTCATAGACCGCGCCTCGGTCGCGAAGTTCGGCGATGAGATCGAGGACGAGCGGAATCGACTCGACGGCGCCGATGAATGCCTCGGGGGGCAGCACCCGCAGGGCATGCATGTCCTCGCGGAAGAGCTGAGTTTCGCGCTCAGCCAGGGCGCGCCAGTCAACGTTGACCGCGTCGGCCCGCTCCAGCAGCGGCTCGTCGACGTCGGTGACGTTTTGCACGTAGCGCACGCGATGCCCGGCGTTCTGCCAGGCCCGCACCAACAGGTCAAAGGACACGTAGGTCGCGGCGTGCCCCATGTGGGTCGCGTCATAGGGGGTGATGCCACACACATAGATGCGGGCCTCGGGGCCCGGGTCGGTGGCGACCACGCTCTGGCGAGCCGTATCGAACACCCGGACCGCCGGCCCTTGGCGATCGAGGGTGGGGACGTCGGGGGCACTCCAGGCACGCATGCGCCGAAGCCTAACGCCCGCTACCGGCGGTGCCTGACTACCAGGGCGGCCACGGAATGGCGGGCCACTCGCTGCTGGGTTGAGGAAGCCGCCCGGTGCGCAGCAACCGGTCGATGCGTGCGTCCAGGGCATCGACCTCGGCGGGTGCGAGCAGGCGAGAGATCTCGGCCCGCCAGCTTCCCTCGGAGCTCCCGAAGGCCTCCAGTGCCGCTCGCTCCGCAGGGCTCAGGTCCGCCCCCGCCCAGCCCCACAAGACGGTGCGCAACTTGTCGTCGACATGGAAGCTCACGCCGTGATCGACGCCGAACCGGTGGCCGTCGTCCATCGGCAGGATGTGGCCGCCCTTGCGGTCGGAGTTGTTGATGACGGCGTCAAACAGCGCCATCCGGCGGAGTTCGACGGAGTCCTCGTGGACAAGCGCTACCGGACGATCGCGGCCATCGACGCCATCAAAGACATGACACCAGCCGGCCGGCACCCTGCCGCCGGGCACGATGTCGACGGCGGTCTGCTGCTCGCTCGGCTCACGCCAGAGCTGGACCATCCCGGAGCCGTGCGGACCATCGCGCAGCCAGGTCGGCGGGACGATGTTCCAGCCCAACCCCGAGGAGACGACGTACGCCGCCCGCTCGCGCGCGGCGAGGGTGCCGTCGGGGAAGTCCCACAGCGGGCGCTCCCCCGCGATTGGCTTGTAGACCACGCGATGGCCGTCGACCTCGCCGACGAAGGTCGCGTTGGAGGCCGGCATCACCCGCCCGTGGAGGGTGATCTCCCCCTCCAACACAGGGTGCAACGGCGTGGGCGGCTGCGGTTGCGCCTCGGGATCCGTCACCTCAGGGGGTCACGTCGCTTGAAGCCGTTGGCGCGCACGCAGAGATGTCCGTCGGGATCGATCGGCTCGCCACAGAAGGGGCACGGGGGGCGTCCGGCGCTGACCACCCGCTGGGCTCGTGTGACGAAGGCCCGCGTTTGCGCCAGCGTGATGCGCAGCAGCAGCATCTCGTGGGGTTCGATCTCGGGCGGCAGCTCCCCCGGCATGATCGGCGGCACTTGCTCGCTGACGGGGAACACCTCTAAGACCACGCGCGCCGTCGAGGCGTCCCAGGACAGGGTCATCGTGCCGACTCGGAACTCCTCGTCGATGGGCTGTTCCAGGGGATTGTTGTCGGCGATGTTGAGAGCCTCGGAGCCGAGCTCACCGCGACCCTCGACGTCACCGAGCAGCGTCTCGAGCCGCTCGGCCAGCGCTGCGACCTGCTGCTTCTCCAGCGCGACGCTGATCATCCGATTGCCGGTGCGGGCCTGGAGGAAGAAGGTGCGTTGGCCCGGCGGGCCCACTGTTCCGGTGACGAATCGCTCCGGAGGATCGAAGGAGTGCACGACGGGCATAACCCGCAGCCTAATGAGTGGGGCGAACCCGCGGCGCTGACAAGCATGGGCGTGGGCAGCTCACGCGGGCGCCCCCGGTCCGGCTCCTCCACCGACGGCTGCATCTTCGCGGTGCTTGCGGGACCGGGTGCGGGTCTTGGGCGGTGGCCGGAGCCAGCCCAGATCGCCCGCATGGGTGTTCATGGCGAAAACATGGGGGCGCGTCTCGCCGTAGCGCACGATCGAGATCGAGGCCGGGTCGACCTGGAGTCGCTGGAAGAGGTCGAGATGCATCCCGAGCGCGTCGGCCAGCAGTGCCTTGATCAGATCACCGTGGCTGACCACCGCCCAGACCGCGCCCGGGTCCTGGGCCGCATCGTGGCGGCGTACGGCGGCAACAGCTCGAGCCTGCATGTCCGCCAGGGACTCGCCTCCCGGGAAACGTGCCGCGGCCGGATGAGCCTGGACGACCTTCCACAGCGGCTCCCGGGAGAGCTCCTTGAGCGGGCGACCTTGCCACTCGCCGTAGTCGCACTCGACCACGCCGCGCTCGATGATCTGCTCCGGAGCTCCCGACTGTGCCGCCGCCACCGCAGCGGCCGTCTCTCGACAGCGCACGAGCGGGCTCACCACCATCACACTGAGCGGGACCTCGGCCAATCGAGCAGCCGCGTTGGCGACCTGCTCCTGGCCCACGGCGTCGAGCCGGACTCCGGGAAGCCGCCCGGCCAGCGTGCCCGAGGAGTTGGCCGTAGTGCGGCCGTGTCGGATCAGCACCACAGTCGCCATGACGTGTCAGCCTAGTCCCCGTGATCGTTGACATCGGTGTCTATCGCGGCGGCGAGCGCTCCGCTGAACAGCCCAGCCTCGAAGACCTGCATGCGCTGGGCCAGGAGCTGAGCGACAACGGCGACTTCGTGTGGGTGGGTCTGCACGAACCCGCGGCCGATGAGTTGGGCGCGGTTGCGCACGCGTTCGACCTCCATCCGCTCGCGGTCGAGGACGCCGTCAACGCTCACCAGCGGCCCAAGCTGGAGCGCTACGACGACTCGCTGTTCATCATCCTCAAGACGCTGCGCTACATCGATGAGCAGGACGCCGTCGAGACCGGGGAGATTGGCTTGTTTTGGGGCAAGCATTACGTCATCACCGTGCGGCACGGCGATGGCTCATCCCTACAAAACACGCGGGCGCGTCTCGAGGCGGCCGTTGATGTGATGCACCACGGACCGAGCGCGGTGCTCTACGGCGTGTGCGACCTCGTGGTGGACGGTTACGAGTCGGTCGCCGCCGCCTTGGAGATCGATGTCGACGAGGTGGAGACCTCGGTGTTCTCCCAGGAGCGCACCCGCGACTCGGCGCGGATTTACACCCTCAAGCGTGAGCTTGCGGAGGTACGCCGCGCCACGGTGCCGCTGCGTGACCCGCTGCGCCGCTTCGTCTCGGGCACCGTCCCGGGGATCGATCCGACCACGGCTCCGTTCTTCCGCGATGTTTCGGACCACTTGGCGCGCGTGACGGAGACCGTCGACACTCTCGACCAACTGCTCTCCACAGCCTTTGACTCGCACCTGGCCGCCTTGTCGCTGCAGCAAAACGAAGACATGCGCAAGATCTCGGCGGCCATCGGACTCGTCGCGGTGCCGACTCTGATCGCCGGCGTCTACGGCATGAACTTCGACCACATGCCCGAACTGCACTGGATGTGGGGCTATCCCTTCGCGCTGCTCCTGATGGTGGCGAGCTCGGCCGGGCTGTGGATCTACTTCAAGCGGTCCGGCTGGCTCTGAGGCGCGCTCTCGCGCAGGTCACGCAGTCCCTGCGGTCCGCGCAGGTGGTCGCCTACGTTGCGGACATCGCGCCGGTGGCGAGGAGAGCCACGATGACCCCACCCACCACCACCCGATACGGCACGAACCACGTGATCGAGTGGTGCGCGACGAACTTCAACAACCAGGCGACGGCGGCATACGCCACGACGAAGCTGACCGCCGTGCCGACGAGGGTCTGACCCACGCCGATGGAGCTTCCAACCACTTCGCGCAGCTCAAAGAGCCCGGCCGCCGTGAGGGCCGGAATGGAGAGAAAGAAGCTCATCCGGGTGGCGGCCACGCGGTCGAGCCCCAGCAGCAGTCCGGTGGAGATCGTGGCGCCGGAGCGAGAGACGCCGGGCACCAGCGCGATGCACTGCGCTAGGCCGATGACCAGCCCGTCGCGCCAGGTGATCTCGGCCTCCGGGCGCCGTTGGGTTGCCGAGCGTTCGGCCCACCACATGACCGCGCTCCAGAGGATCAGCGCTGCCCCCACCCACCACAGCGAGCGCAGCGGACCGGCAATGACATCGCGGGCGGCGAAGCCGATCAGGCCAATGGGGAGCGATCCGATGATGACCGCCCAACCCAGCCGATAGTCGGGGTCCTGACGCCGCTCGGCGTTGACGAGCCCGCCGAACCATGCGCGCACCATCGCGACGATGTCGGAGAAGAAGTACAAGAGCACCGCTGCGATGGCCCCCATCTGAATCACCGCGGTGTACGCCGTGATCGCCCGATCGTTGACCGGAAGGCCGAGGGCCTTCTCTGCAATGGTCAGATGGCCGGTGCTCGAGACCGGCAAGAACTCGGTGAGGCCCTCCACAATCCCGAGGATCACTGCGTCGAAGTAGTTCATCTGTGTTGGGTTGCCTTCTTGTTGGGGGCGGAGCCGCTCCAGCCTCAGGGGGTCAGCCTAAGCGGCGCCAGCGCCGGACACGCCGTTGGCGAGCACACGGGCAGGTCGAAGTGACGCGGCCTCCGCTGGCCTAAGGTGTCCGCATGCAGCAGCGACGGGTCGGCAGCACCGGGCTCTCAGTCTCTCGTCTGGGGCTCGGCACATGGGGCTGGGGCACTCGGGTCGATGAGCATGAAGCGCGCGACCAACTCTCGGCGTTTGTGGCGGCTGGGGGCACTCTGGTCGACACGGCAGCGGGCTACGGCAACGGGATCTCCGAGGGCGTCCTGGGCGGTCTTCTCGGCAGCGTGATCAGCCGCGATGAGGTCGTCATCTCCACCAAGGCCGGCCTGAGCGAAGCCGACGGCGGTTGGCCCAAGGACACCTCGCGCGGGACTCTACTGCGCCAACTCGACGCCAGCCTGCGCCGGTTGGGGGTGGACTCGGTCGACCTCTGGCAGGTGCACGACTGGTCCGACGCGACCCCGATCGAGGAGACGCTCGACGCGGTTGACTACGCGGTCCGCAGCGGGCGGGTGATGTATGCCGGGATCTCCAACTACTGTGGTTGGCAGACCGCGCAGGCCGCGACCTGGCAGCGGGCGCAGCCGCACCGAGCGCCGCTCGCTGTCACCCAGATCGAGTACTCCCTGGTCAATCGCGCCGTCGAGCAGGAGGTCCTCCCCGCTGCGCTCGCCATGGGGCTTGGTGTCTTCGCGTGGGGACCACTCGGGGGCGGTGTCCTCTCGGGCAAGTACCGGACCGGCATCCCGATCGACTCGCGCGCGGCCTACGAGCCGATGGCCGACTCGGTCGTGCCCTATCTCGACGATCCGTCCAGCCGCATCGTCGGCGCGGTGGCGCGAGCAGCCGAGGGCCTCGGCTGGACACCGGCCCAGGTGGCGCTCACCTGGGTGCGCGATCGGGTGGGAATGACGGCCCCCATCGTGGGGCCTCGGACCACCGAGCAGTTGCGCAGCCTGCTGGCGAGTGAGGATCGGTCGCTCCCGGGCGAGCTCACCGCAGCTCTCGACGACGCGTCGGAGCGCTGAGATGGGCGCTCCCAGCCTCGCCGTCCCGGCCACGAAACTGGGCCGCGGGGTGGAGTGGGAGTTCCGCACGATGAGCATTCCGCGGGACTGCTCCCGGTCCGCGACCACCCGCCTCCTGGTCGAGCAGGCCGAACTCGGCGGCTGGGAGCTCGCGCGGGTGCGCATCGGGAACGACGGCGTACGCCGGGTGGTGCTGCGCCGCAAGATCATCCGGGCGCGCAGCACGCTCGGCATGGTGTAGCTCGCCGCATCGGGGGCTTTCCCGAGCCGGGTGAGGGTCAGGCGGGCGCGGAGACCAGATCCAAGAAGGTGTCGAAGGTGCGAGCGCCAAACTCCAGCGCCGCCACCGGCACCCGCTCGTCGACGCCGTGGAAGAGCGCGGTGAAGTCGAGGTCTTCGGGGAGCTGGAGCGGGACGAAGCCATAGGCCCGCATGCCGAGGGTGTGGAAATACTTCGCGTCCGTGCCGCCGCTCATGGTGTAGGGCGCCACCAGAGCGGTCGGGTCGTGCTGCATGAGGGCCCGCTGCATGGCGTCGACGACGGGTCCGTCATAGGGCATCTCCCAGGTGCCCTCGTGGGCAATGAAGTCCCAGTCCACGCCCTCGCCACACAGATCGCGCATCGTCGCGAAGAACTCGTCCTCAAACCCTGGGAGGAAGCGGCCGTCGACGTGGGCGGTCGCCTCAGTGGGGATGACGTTGACCTTGTAGCCCGCGCCGAGCATCGTCGGGTTGGCGGTGTTGCTCAAGACCGCACCCAGCATCCGTGCGGCTCCGCCAAACTCTTCCACCAGGCCCACAGCGTTCTCCGGGGTCGCTTCGGTGCCCGCGATGTCGGCCACGGTGGCCAACAGCACTTCCATGGTGGGGGTCAGCCGCACCGGCCACTCGTGGGCGCCGATCCGCGCGACCGCGCCGGCGATCCTTGTGACCGCGTTGTCGGTGTTGATCATGGATCCGTGGCCGGCCCGACCCTTGGCCGTGAGCTTCATCCAGGCCATGCCCTTCTCCGCGGCCTCGATCAGATAGAGCCTCCGACCGCGCACCGTCGTACTGAAGCCGCCGACTTCACCCACCGCGGCCACGCAGTCGCCGAGGAGGTCGGCGTGCTCCTCCACCAGGAACTTCGCACCGAGGTGTCCCCCGGCCTCTTCATCGGCGGTGAAGCACAGCACAAACGGTCGGCTCGGCTCGGCACCCGCCCGCGTGCGGGCCCGAACGACGGAGAGCAGCATCGCGTCGAAGTCCTTCATGTCGACCGCGCCGCGCCCCCAGACATAGCCGTCACGTACCTCACCGGAGAAGGGATGCACCTGCCAGTCGGCGGGCGCCGCTGGCACCACGTCCAGGTGACCGTGCAAGAGCAGCGGCTCCCCTGGCCCGCTCCCCCACCTCGCGATCAGGCTGGTCCGCCCAGGCGCTGTCTCGAAGAGTTCGCAGCCAATCCCAACCTCGTCGAGGAGGCCGGCCACGTGTTCGGCAGCCTTGCGCTCCCCTGGTCCGGAGTCGTCGCCATAGTTGGAGGTGTCGATGGCGATCAGATCGCTGCACAGCGAGACGACTTCGGCGGCCGGGTCGTAGCTTTCCATGGGGTCATCTTGGCACTGTCCCGATGCGGCCTAGCGGTGCCGGCTTTGCTACAGTTCCCACCGCACTCGTCCGGGTGGCGGAATTGGCAGACGCGCTAGCTTGAGGTGCTAGTGCCCGTATTAGGGCGTGGGGGTTCAAGTCCCCCCTCGGACACGAAAGCCCCAGGTCACTGGCCTGGGGCTTTGTCATTGGCGGCGGGACCGGCGTTGCCGTTTCGTCGGACTCTCGGAGTGATCGGGTGAGATGAGCCGCCTGGGCGCTCCGGTCGCCCGTGGGACGCCCGCCCCTCTCCCAGCCCAGCCGAGCTCTTCGTACGACGTGAAGTCCCACTCCTGGTCCGTCGTGTACTCGCCCCAGCCCTGATGCCGGTAGTAGAGCCTCATTGCCTCGTAGTGGCTGTTGGCCTGGACCGTCCAGACCAATCGGGCGGCTGGCGAGAGCGCCCCCCTAGCGTCCGCGCCCTGTGGCCCGGTCAGGCAGAACAGGAACCTGCCCTCGGATTCCGGGTCATCCCACAACTCGTGCAGAACAAGAGCGACCCTACGGTGGCCGAGGTCACGGACTCTCGAGGTGAGCCGGGTTGCTCCGCTCGGACACCACGCGACGCGGCAACCTGGTTGCCGCTAATGTCGGTTCATGGATCTCTCCGGTCTCCACGTCTTGGAGCCTGGCACCCCTGAAGAAGGCGTCGAAGAGTCCTCCACCGGCTTCTACATCGAGTACGGCTACCGCCCCGACGTCGTCGGTCGCGCGCCCGGCCGCGTCAACCTGATGGGCGAGCACACCGACTACAACAACGGCGTCACGCTTCCCTTGGCCCTCCCCCATGCGACGTATGCCGCGATCGCAGCGCGAGACGACAACGTCGTACGGATCACCTCCAGCGCGGTCGAGGGCACCTGGTCGGGGACCCTCGAGGGGATCGGCCCAGGCAGGGTGTCCGGGTGGGCCGCCTACGCCGCGGGAGTGCTGTGGTCGATGCGTGAGGAGGGGATCGAACTCCCCGGGGTCGACATCTACGTGGACAGTTCGGTCCCGTGGGGTGCCGGGCTGTCGAGCTCGGCAGCCCTCGAAGCCGCCGTTGCGGCAGGGATGTGGGCCATCGCCGGGCGCGACCCCCAGGAGCTTGACCGCTCCATGCTTGTCGACGTCTGCGTCCGCGCGGAGTCCCAGATAGCCGGCGCTCCGACCGGTGGCATGGATCAGTGCGCCGCCTTCCTGACCACCCCGGGGGAAGCGCTCTACATCGACTTCAAAGAGTTCAAGTGCTACGACATCGACCTGCAACTAGAGGCTGCGGGAGCCGAACTCTTGGTCGTGGACTCGGCAGTGCGGCATTCCCTCACCCATGGCAGCTACGGCGACCGGCGCCGCGAGTGCGAGCGGGCGGCCAAGGCCCTCGGTGTGGAGACCTTGCGTGAGGCCGACTTGGCCGCCGTCGACGCCCTGCCTGACCCCCTCCTGCGCCGGCGGGCACGACACGTCGTCACCGAGATCGCCCGGGTCGAGCAGGTGGTGACGGCCTTCGACAACGCCGATGCGCGCGCGGTCGGCGAGCTCTTCACCGCATCGCACGCCTCCCTTCGCGACGACTTCGAGATCAGCTGCACCGAAGTCGACGTCATCGTGGAGCGGCTGCTCAGCGCGGGAGCCCTCGGCGCCCGCCTCACGGGGGGTGGGTTTGGCGGCTCCGTCGTCGCGATCCTCCCCAGCCACCGCACGGGCATGGCCTGCCTAGCGGTGGAGGCAGCCTTCCGCACGACGGGCTGGTTGCCGCCGCGCTTCCTCAAACTCACCCCGAGCGAAGCGGCCCAGGTAGTTTTCACCGCCTGAATCACCCCGGCCTTCAGCCACCTGCGCTCCCCGTCAGGCTCCGGGCGCGACTGCCCCGCAGCCCGGATGCGGACAACTCAAGGTCCGCCAGCTGCCGCACCACCTCGGGATCCCGTCGTCGCCACGCCCCGGCCGGGTCGTCACTGATCCTCGCCAACACGTGCAGGGGCTGGCGGGCCATGGCGCGCAGGGCGAACAGATCGAGGTCCTCGGCCGCGTCGACGAACCGGCGACCCGCCGTCGCCGCGCGGACAAACCGCCAGCGTGCGGGGAGGTAGAACAGCGCGACCAAGAGGATCGGAATGACCGCGACGAGCACCCCCATCCACCATGCGAAGGCGGACACGGCCTCCACCTGGGCGCGACCCGCCGCCGCAAGACTCTCCGCGGCCCCGGCCGCCTTGTCGAAGGGGACGGCAACCTCATCGCCCACGAGCGGGACCTCCGCCACCTTGCCGCCGGCCGCACTCAACTGGTCGCCCAGTCTGTTGGCCGAACTCTCGGTCATCCGGCCCGGAGCGGCCAGGGCCAACGCCACGTCATGAAGGCGCAGCCCGAGCCGCACCCAGAGCACGACCCAAGCGATAAAGAGCAGGTCAGCGACGATTTGGCGCACCCGGCGGCCGGGCAGATCGGCATACAAAATCATGGGCCAACCTAACCCGTGCCGACCGGAGCAGCCGCGCAACTAGGATTTGCTCACCATGAGCGATGACACCCAGCCACCCCTCAGCCCCCACGGTCCGCTGCCCACCGGCGGAGTGGTCCGTCCGATGACCCGGTGGGGCACCGACGTGATGCATCGGCCGCAGCAGCAGATCACGGCCTACGACGACAGCCTGCGCGGCCTGGTCGCCGACATGGTCGCGACGATGTATGCCGCCAACGGCGTCGGGCTGGCGGCCTGCCAGATCGGCGAGGATCACGCGGTCTTTGTCTTCGACTGTCCCGACGACACCGGCCGTCGCACCGTCGGCGTGGTGTGCAACCCGGTCCTGACCCTCCCCGAGGGCGATCGGCGGCGTCTCGATGTCGACGACGAGGGGTGCCTGAGCTATCCGGGAGCCTTCGTCGAGTGCGCCCGGCCCGACTATGCCGAGGTCACGGGCACGGGACTGGCCGGTGAGCCGGTGCACTTCGCAGGCCACGGCCTCCTCGCGCGCTGCCTGCAGCATGAGACCGACCACACCCTCGGCACCGTCTTCGGTGACCGCATCGGAGATCGCGCGCGCAAGAAGTTGCGCAAGCAGCACGACGCCCTGGTCGAGGAGTTCCCCGAGGGCTGGCCCGCATCCTGAGCGGCCCCGGTCAGCGGCGCGAAGCGACGTAGCAGGCCACCGCGGTCGCGGCCGCCACGTTGAGTGAGTCCACCCCGGGCTGCATCGGGATCGTGGCCCGCCGACTTGCTTCGGCCTCCCAGCGGTCGGACAGACCGTGCCCCTCGCTGCCAAGGAGCAGCGCCAGTCGGTCCACCCCAGCCACCGCCTCGGCGAGGTCAATCGCGCCCGCACCGAGCGTCAAGCCGACCGAGGTGAAGCCCGCCGCGTGGAGTGAGGGCAGCGCCTCAGCCCAGGAGGGCAGCCGGGTCCACGGCACCGAGAACACCGTGCCCATGGCAACCTTCACCGATCGGCGATAGAGCGGGTCGGCGCAGCGCGGGGAGAGCAACACGGCATCAAAGCCGAAGGCGGCCACCGACCGGATGATGGCACCGACATTGGTGTGGTCCACGACGTCTTCCAGCACCACGACGTTGCGTGCGCCGGCCAGGACCTCATCCACCGGGGGCAGCGGACGGCGGTGCAACGAAGCCAGTGCCCCGCGGTGGACGTGGAAGCCGGTGACCTGCTCGGCCAACTCCTCACTGACGACGTAGCACGGCGCCGCGGTCATCGCGAGCAGGTCGGCGAGTCCAGGCACCCAGCGCTCCGCGAGCAGAAAGGAGCGAGCGGCATACCCAGCCTCTAGGGCGCGGCGCACGACCTTCTCCCCCTCGGCGATGAACAGCCCGTGGGTCGCCTCCAGGTGTTTGCGCAGGCTCACGTCGCGCAGGTCCCGATAGTCCGCCAGGCGCGGATCGTCGGGCCGGGTGACGGTGATCAGGTCAGCCATCGGACAACGCCACCACTGGGCCGACCACAATGATGGCCGGCGCGCTGAGGCCGCGGCGCTCGATGGTGTCGGCCAGCTCCGCCAGCGAGGTGCGCTCCACGCGTTCGGTCGGCATCGTCCCATCGACGATCACGGCCACCGGAGTGTCCGCCGCACGGCCGCCCGCCATCAGCGCCGCCGAGATCGGGCCCGCGTTGGCGACGGCCATCAGCAACACCACCGTGCCGCGCATCTGTCCGACTGCGGCCCACTCCACCAATGAGTCGGGGTGGCTGGGCGGCAGGTGCCCCGACACCACGGTGAACTCGTGGGCTACCCCCCGATGCGTCACCGGTATGCCGCTCAGTGCCGGCACCGCGAGCGCCGAACTCAACCCGGGGATCACGGTCACAGGCACTCCCGCTGCCGCGCACGCCTCGACCTCCTCAAAGCCGCGACCGAAGACGAAGTTGTCCCCACCCTTGAACCGAACCACACGCTGCCCTGCCTGGGCTCGCGCGATGAGCACGTCGTTGATGTGGTCCTGGCTCGCCGCACGCCCGCGGGGCAGTTTGGCCACGTCGATGAGCTCCACGTGGGCGGGCAACTCCTCCAGGAGTGCCCGCGGGGCCAACCGATCCGCCACCACGACGTCGGCGCAGGACAGGGCGTGCCGCCCGGCCACCGTGACGAGTTCGGG
>JBAQXA010000266.1:0-2470 GCA_049299195.1 Nocardioides sp. | reverse complement strand
ACTCACTTCAGCTTGCGGTCGAGCTCCGCCGCGGCGAAAAACGCCGAGGCCGTCCGCAAGATCTCATTCGCGCGGCGCAGCTCACGGTTCTCGCGCTCGAGTTCCGCGATTCGCTGCGCCTCCGCGGTGCTCACGCCCGGGCGGTGGCCCTGGTCGATCTCGGCCTGACCGACCCAGTTGCGCAACGTCTCAGGGTTGATGCCCAGCTGCTCACCGACCCGGCGCAGCGCACCTGGCCTGGTGGCGGGGTCACGCCGCAGATCGACCGCCATCCGGATCGCCCGCTCCCGAAGCTCCTCGGGGTACTTCCTCGGTGCTGCCATGACTCTCATCCTTCCGTGGAATGAGAGCCTCCATCAGACCCGGCACGAGACAGAGTCACCTCGGCCGTGCGAGCAGGAGGACGATCCACCGTGAGCCGCGTCGTCGACTTCATATGTGCCTATGGGCGGACCCGTCGTTGTCAACGCTCGTCGCTCTGACCAGTGTCCGACGAGCAGTCTATACGCCCCGTTGAGGCCTTTGGAGCCCCTTCTGGTGCTCTTCAGGAGTCCTTCATCAGTGCCTACGAGATTGGTGGAACCAACTCAGAAGGCAGGACATCATGGAAACTCCCAAGGCGCACCAGTTCCCGACCACCCCGGCGTCGGCGGCCACGTCAACGGCGGCGATGAAGCGCGACGCGGCCCGGCGCCGAGTCCGTGTGGCCACGCTGGGTGTGGCTGCTGTGACGATCGGCGCGACGTCGCTCGGTGCGGTCGCCCTCGCGCAGAGCGCCACGACGGGTGGTTCTAGCACCGTCGTGACCCAGCAGGGAACCAATGGCACGAACGTTTCCTCCGGTGCGGGCCAGGCCCCGGTCGCCAACAGCGGCGGCTCCTGAGTCTGTGATGCCGGATCCGAGGCACGCCTTGCAGCACAATGAGCAGGTGAATGACATGCAAGGGGTCTCGGTCCTGGTCGTCGATGACGACACGCAGCTGCGGATCGCGGTCGCGCGGGCGCTGCGGGTCGCCGGATACGACGTCAAGGTCGCCGCCGCGGGCGAGGAGGCGCTGGAGGCGCAGCGCCACGACCCGTCCGATGTCGTGGTCCTCGATGTCTCCATGCCTTTGGGGATCGACGGGATCGAGACTTGTCGGCGTTTGCGGGCACGCCGCGACCATGTGCCGGTGCTGATGCTTACCGCACGTGACGCGGTCGAGGACCGGGTGGCCGGACTTGACGCTGGAGCCGATGACTACCTCGTCAAGCCCTTCGAGCTGACCGAGCTGCTGGCCCGGCTGCGTGCGTTGTTGCGCCGCGCACAGACACCAGGGTCCGATGACACGACACAGCTGTCCTATCTGGACCTGACGATGGATACCGGCACCCGCGAGGTCCGACGCGGTGCTCGTTCTCTGGAGTTGACGCGGATGGAGTTCGCCTTGCTGGAGGCATTGCTGCGTCATCCGCGTCAGGTACTGAGCCGAGAGGTGTTGACAGAGCGGGTGTGGGGATACGACAGCGACACGGTGTCGAACTCGCTCGAGGTGTTCATCGGGACCCTTCGACGCAAGACCGAGACAGACGGCGAACCCCGGGTGATCCAGACCGTGCGTGGGGTCGGCTACGCGTTGAGGGAGACATGAGTCTGCGGACTCGGATCGCGGCGATCATCGCGGTCACCATCGCGGTCACCATCGCGGTCCTGACCACGGTGGGATACTTTTTCGTTCGCACCGAGATCAACGGCACCTTGGACCGTTCACTGCGAGCAGCACGCGACGACGTGGTTCGACAAGGCAGTGACGGGGACAACGACGCCGACGACGCCCCCGGCGCCCTGCCCAACCTGCAGTTGAAGAGCCGGCCAGGACAGTCGAACTTCTTCGTGCAGCTGGTAGCCGCTGACGGCAGCGTCGGCCTCGCCAGGGACGCTGACGGCGCCCTGCCCGTCACCAAAGAAGTCACGGCACTCGCACGCACGGGAGGCCCGGACATGATTTACGAGACCGAGATCAACGACGTCCATATCCGCGTGCTCGCCTCGTCCTACTCCCCGGGCACAGCGGTACTGATCGCCGCGCCAGCCCTCGAGCTCGACGACACCCTCGGACGCCTTCAGATCGCGGCCATTGCTACTGGCCTGTTGGGCACCCTGGTGGGAGCCGCCGTGGGGCTGTCCGCCACCGGTGCCACGATCCGGCCCTTGCGGCGGCTGACGAAGGCAGCTGAGGACGTCGCTCGCACCCGTGACCTGTCCACCCAGCTTCCCGTGAGCGGCAAGGACGAGGTCTCGCGCCTCACGGCCACGTTCAACGAGATGCTGCGGGCCCTTCAGGAGGCAGAGGACTCGCAACGGCGCCTCGTCTCCGACGCCTCCCACGAACTCCGTACACCGCTGACGAGCCTGCGAGTGAACGTCGAGCTGCTGGCGGGCCGAGGCGGGGAACTGCCCGCCGAGGAACGACAAGCAGTCCTTGAGGAC
>JBAQXA010000265.1:0-1559 GCA_049299195.1 Nocardioides sp. | reverse complement strand
CCCAAGGACGTCCCGACCAAGGTGCTGGAGGTGGTGCGCGAGGCCAACTCCAAGGTCACGACAGTCGTTTCCCACAGCCCAGCAGATCGCTACCTGCGCGACGCGTTCGGTCTCGCGAAAGACGCAGATCTGCCAGACGAAACACGTCGTCGGGTGCTGCCCGGGCTCCTGCGAATGGCCTTGGAAGCCCAAGCACGCGAAAAGTTCTTCGCACGAGAACTGTCCGGGGGCGCCTCACACGAAGAGGTCGAGGCCACTTGGGAGCAAAACCCGAAGACCAGGGATCGACTTGCCCTCGCGATCGATGATCCGTCAAAGATTGATGCGTGGCTCGACAAGGCCACTCACCGGAAATGGGCGCTGAGGAAGGCCAACTCCGTGCACTTCAAGCTGGAGCACGGCGAACCGATGGACGCCTGCCGTGATGTCGAGAAGACCTTGGCCGATGTCAAGAACGGCGTGAAGTGACCTCGGCTCTCGACCAAGCGTCGGCACTGCTTGACGGCAGCCTGTCGGTGCGAGTTCATTCCGTCCGCGCAGCGGCGTGGGTGACCCGGTCTGCCCTGGAAGAGATCTTGGGGGAACTCGTACGAGCCAAGGGCTTCGAGCCCGGGCAGGCGAACACACGGACGCTGCTCGGCTGCATCGAGGTTCTGTATCAGGAGGATGCGCCGCAGCTCGCCAGCGCAGCGCAGTACGCCTGGGACTCGCTGTCTCAGGCATCGCATCACCACGCGTACGAGCTGGCGCCAACGCACGCAGAAGTTTCCGCGCTGACCGACCTCGTCAAGAGCCTTGCCTCCTACGCGACGAGCCCCTCAGATGCCTCGGGGAAGCCGGCGGTGAGGTCGGCACCGTTGCGAGACCACACGCAACAACCGCCGACGGAAGTCCGCTCGAGGATCGCGCGGTAACCGTCCCACTTAGGCTCGTAGACGGTGCCGCCGGGTTGAGCTGAGCCAGGCCGGCAACGTGGCTGCGGGCTTGGCCAGCATGGGCTCCCAGGAGGTCGGCATCCATGCAGCGTACGAACCCCAGCGCGGCCACCGCTTCGAACAGGTGTTCTACTCTGGGAGGCATGGCAGGTGGTGGTTACGGACGCGGGGCTGGCATCCCGTTGAAGGACCGCGTCCGCGTCGACCAGCGCCTTGAGCCGCCTGCCGCGAGTGCCTCAGTTGGACCGGATCAGCCGGGCCGGCACTGCTGGATCACCCTGCCTGTCGACGGGTCCCCGTCCCAGCCTCGTCCCGGCCTGCTCCTGGAGTGGCGTCGCGGGGGCCATCTCTGGGAGGGCAGGGTCGTCTACGCGGCGCAGTTGCGGCCCGGGCGTTGGGCCTCAGTCGAGGAGTGGGTCCCGGCCGAGCTCCTCACCACCGAGTGAGGGGGCGCTGAGGTGTCCGCGAACCCGACGTCACGGCGGATCCGGTCTCGGGTCGTCTCCACCGACGGGTCCCCCATCGTCAGCGGCCTAGCGAATCGCGGCCCGGCGCGGCCGGCCTGCTTGCATGCGGTGCCGCACCGCGGCGCTCCGACTCCGGCCGGCGCGACCGGTGCTGCTC
>JBAQXA010000264.1:0-2762 GCA_049299195.1 Nocardioides sp. | reverse complement strand
GGCCGACGGCAAATTGCCGAAGGGCACCTCCGTCGCGGGGATCGACATCGGCGGCCAAACCCGCTCGGAGGCCGAAGCCACGCTCCGCGCCGAGTTGACCGGCCGCAGCCGGGTTCCGATCAACCTCACCGTCGACGGTGCCCCGCAATCGATCGCTCCCGAGACCGCGGGCCTGGGGCTGGACATCACGGGGTCCGTGGCCCAGGCGCGGCCGATCTCGGGTTGGTCGCCCAGCGAACTGTGGCGGTTCTGGGCCGGTGGGGAAGACCTCGACGCGGCCCTGAAGGTCGACGACGAGCAGTTCACCGGCACGCTCGACACCCTTGCGGCCGGGGTGGCACAACCGGCGCGCGACGGTGAGATCCGCTTCCGCGGCAAGCGGATCCGGGTCGTCAAGCCCCAAGACGGGCGCGCGTTGGATGTCACCGCGGCCGCCGAGACGCTGCGCGAGGCCTACCTCGACGAAGGCGCCGTGGCCGCGTTGGAGACAGGGCCAGCCACCCCCGATATCGACGAGGCCGATGTTGCCGACGCGCTCGCGAGCTTTGCCAAGCCGGCCGTCTCTGCCCCGGTGACGCTGAGCTTCTCCGGTCAGCGGGTCACCCTCGCGCCCGACGCGTTTGGCTCCGCGCTGGAGATGGTGCCCGAAGCCGGCGCGCTCGTGCCCCGGGTGAAGTCCAAGGTGCTCACCAGCCTGCTGGAGGGCAAGGTCGACAACGAGGATGCCCCGGTCGACGCAACCGTGCGCATCGTCGACGGGCGGCCCCAAGTCATCAAGGCGCAGCCGGGTGTGGGCTATGCCCAGCCGACCATTGACGAGGCGCTGATCAAGGCCGCGAGCGGCGCCGACGGAAGCCGCGAGGCGTCGGTTAAGGCCGGCAAGGCCAAGGCGTCGTTCACGACGAAGGATGCGCGGGCGCTCAAGATCAGGCGCAAGGTCTCGACCTTTACCACCTATTACCCATATGCCGAGTACCGCAACATCAACATCCCGCGGGCGGCCGAACTGGTCAACGGGACGGTCTTGAAGCCGGGCGAGACGTTCTCGCTTAACGAGACTGTCGGTGAGCGCACCACGGCCAACGGCTTCACTACTGGCTTCATCATCCGCAACGGCCTGTTTGCCGAGGACCTCGGCGGCGGGGTCTCCCAGATGGCCACCACCACCTACAACGCCGCCTACTTCGCCGGGCTCGAAGACGTCGAGCACTGGCCGCACTCCTTCTTCATCGACCGCTATCCGCCCGGGCGAGAGGCGACGGTCGCGTGGGGCAGCAAGGATCTGCGCTTCAAAAACGACACCCCGTACGGCGTCCTGATCCAGGCGAGCGTCGCGCGGGCGACCCCGTCGAGCTCCGGGGTCGTCACGGTGAGCATCTGGTCGACCAAGCTGTGGGATGTCGCCACCTCGGCCTCGGGGAGGTACAACCTGACCCAGCCCAAGGAGCAGACGATCATCGATCGCGACGGCACCTGCGTGCCCAATGTCGGCTACGGCGGCTTCGACATCGACGTGACGCGCTATTGGCGCAAGCCCGGCACGAGCGAGGTGGTCAAGCAGGAGACCGACCACACGACCTACATCCCCGCCGACACGGTGATCTGCAAGCAGCCCGACGCGCCCGCCCCGTAAGCCAGCCCCGTGAGCCCGCCCCGTAAGCCGTCCCAAGAGACGGTCCCGCGGGACTAGCTGACCGAACTGCGGCGGGTAGCGGCGATCAGGGCCGCCGCCGCGTCGGCCGTGCTCTCCGGGAGCGTCGCGTAGCCGAGCACCAGCCCGCGCACCGGCGCGCGGACGGCGTATGACGACAGCGCGGCGCACAGGAGCCCCGCACCCGCGAGTTCGGTCTGGAGCGCCCGGTCGTCCGTGCCGTCGGGCAACGCCAGCACCACGTGGAGCCCGGCCTCCAGGCCGAGCACGGTGTGCTCGGGGAGATGGCGGTTGAGTGCGCTGACCAGGGCGGCCCGGCGAGCGGCATACAGCCGCGACATCGCGGCGATGTGTGGCCCGATTCGTGCACCCGCGAGCACGTTGCCCACCGCCAACGCCGGCACGCTCGAGACGTGCAGCCCCCAGTCCTCCAAGGCTGCGCTCAGCCTCGCCGCGAGGCCAGTCGGCAAGACCGCCCAGGCGACGCGCAACCCGGGGGTCAGGATCTTGGAGGCCGTCCCGAGGTAGACCACGCAGCGCTCGGCTCCAGGCAGTGCGCGCAGCGGCGGGAGGGGCGTGACGTCGTAGCGGAAGTCCCCGTCGTAGTCGTCCTCCAAGATCCAGCGCTCCCCAGCCAGGGCCCAGTCCAAGAGCTGCGCTCGGCGGGCCACGGGCAGCCGACCGCCCAGGGGATATTGGTGCGCGGGCGTCACATAGACGGCCGCGTCCGCCTGCTGCAGCCGCCCGGGGTCGAGCCCGTCATCGTCCACGGACACCGGGCGCACCCGCGCGCCACCTCGGCTGAGCCCGGAGTGGGCGCTGGCATAACCGGGGTCTTCGACCGCCACCTGCTTGCCGCGCAGGCCGAGAGCGTCGGGAAGGGCGAGAAACGACGCGCTCACCCCCGGAAGGAGGACCACCTCGTCGGCGGAGGCGGCGATTCCTCGACGGCGACGCAGGTGGTCGGCGATGGCGGCCCGCGCGTCCCGCAGCCGCTCGTGCTGGTCATAGTCCGGCCAGGGTGCCCCGGTGGGCGCGCGACTCAACGCGGCCCGCCAGGCAGGCGTGGCTAGCGACGCGGTTTCGGGATGTCCCGGGCGCAGATCCCAGC
>JBAQXA010000263.1:0-3101 GCA_049299195.1 Nocardioides sp. | reverse complement strand
GCCCACACCGGGACCGCTAAAGGAGGGGGAGGCGTAGCGCGGCCGGAGCGCTCGGGGGTACGGCGGGTGCTCGCGGCGCGACCGGCGCCACCGGGTTGTAGGCCGCACCCAACTCGGGTCGCGGATCGGCCTCGCCCTTGTTGGGCCAGAACGCGAGCGCACGCTCGGCCTGGGCGGTGATCGTCAGCGACGGGTTGACCCCGAGGTTGGCGGTGATCGCGGCACCATCGACCACATGCAGCCCCGGGTGGCCGAAGACGCGCTGCCAACCGTCGATCACGCCGGTCTCCGCCGAGGCGCCGATCGGGCAGCCGCCGATGAAGTGGGCCGTCAGCGGCCGGTTGAACGGCTCGCCGATCGAGCCGCCGGGGTTGCCACCGATGACGTCCGCCATCTCCCGGACGGTCTCGTTGGCGACCGGGATCGAGTTGGGGTTGGGTTCGCCGTGCCCCTGCTTGGAGGTGAGCACGAACCGGCCGCCCAAGAATCGGCTGCCGGGCAGGCGCCGCAAATAGGTGGTGATCGAGTTGTCCCGGCTCTGCATGACGAGCGCAATCACCGTGCGCTCCGACCAGTGCTTCATGTCGTAGAAGCCGGCCAACGTGCGGCGCTGGCGCCACATCTCCGTCGCCCAGGTGCGCCACCGCGGCACGCCCGGGATCTCATCGGTGAGCACCGTCTGCAGCCCGGCCATCAGGTTGCTGCCCTTGCCATAGCGCACCGGCTCGACGTGCGTGTCGGCGTCGGGGTGGAAGGACGACGTGATCGCCACGCCGTGGCTGTAGTCGATCGAGGCATCTGGTGCGATCGC
Source organism: Nocardioides sp. (assembly GCA_049299195.1). Classification (GTDB taxonomy): domain Bacteria; phylum Actinomycetota; class Actinomycetes; order Propionibacteriales; family Nocardioidaceae; genus Nocardioides. The sequence continues at coordinate 2,290 of JBAQXA010000263.1, read as the reverse complement.
CCCGAGGATCGACTCCGAGTTGGTCCGCGACAACTCCCCCAGCCGAGCCGACAGGCGCGGCAGCCGGCCGGTCGCTCGCATCCGGTGCAGCAACTGCTGCGTGCCGAGCGCTGATGCCGCAAACACCACCTGCTCGGCGGTGAGCACCCGCCGGGCCCGGCGCTGCTTGGTCGACCGCACGTGTACGTCGTAGCCCCCGCCGTCCGACTTCGCGCGCGGCTCGACCGCCGTCACCGTCGTCAGCGGCAGGATCCGCGCCCCCGCCGCCTCGGCGAGATGGAGGTAGTTCTTGACCAGCGTGTTTTTGGCGTTGTGCCGACACCCGGTCATGCACTCCCCGCAGTGGCTGCACGGGTTGCGGTCGGGACCGGCCCCTCCGAAGTAGGGATCGGGTAGGGCGTCCTTGGCTGGCTGGTGCGGCCCGCCGAAGAAGACGCCCACGGGCGTGGGGTGGAAGGTCTCCGGCACGCCCATGCGCTCGGCGACCTGACGCATCACCTCATCGGCGGGAGTGTGCACCGGGTTGGTGGCCACGCCAAGCATGCGCTTGGCCTGATCGAAATAGGGGGCCAGTTCGGCCCGCCAATCGGCCAGATGCGCCCACTGGCGGTCGGAGTAGAAGGCCGGCATCGGCTCATAGAGCGTGTTGGCATAGACCAGCGAGCCGCCGCCGACCCCCGCGCCGGAGAGGATCAGGCAGTTCTTCAGCATGTCGATCCGCAGGATCCCGAGACAGCCGACTTCGGGGCGGAAGAGATAGCGCTTCACCTCAAACGACGTGGCCGGGAAGTCATCGTCGGCAAAGCGGGCTCCCGCTTCGACCACGGCGACGCGATAGCCCTTCTCCACCAGCCGGAGCGCGGCCACGGAGCCGCCGAAGCCCGACCCCACGATCAAGACGTCGTAGTCGAAGCCACCGGCTTCGGCGCCGGCCGACGGGCTCATCAGGGTCGACCGAGGCGCTTGAGCGCCCGCAGACTGCCGGTCATCAACGCGGCATACCGCTCATCGTTGAGACCAAACGCGGGGGCGAAGTCGAGCACCCGCTGAGTCGCCACCGTCTGAGCTTCGGTGAACCGGTGCAATCCTTCGACGCCCTGCCGACGCCCGATCCCGGAGGAGCGCATCCCGCCCATGGGCGCATCGAGCGAACCAAAGCTCGCGGCATAGCCCTCGTTGATGTTGACCGAACCGCAGCGGATCTGGGCAGCCAACCGCCGCGCCCGTCGGCCATCGCGCGAATAGATCGAGGCGTTGAGGCCGTACTCGCCGTCATTGGCTCGGGCCACTGCCTCCGCCTCGTCGGTGAACCGGTAGACGCTGATGACCGGGCCAAACGTCTCGTTGGCGAAGCACTGCATCTGCGGCGTCACGCCCTCCAGGATCGTCGGCTCGAAGAAGTACGGCGCCAGGTCGGGGCGGGCTCGACCACCGGTCCGCACCCGAGCACCGTGGGCGACCGCGTCGGCGACCTGCGCCTCCACGCGCGCGAGCTGGTCCGCCGAGATCAGCGGGCCCATGTCGTTGTCCCAATCGAGGGTGGCGCCCAGGGTCATCGCCTCGGTGCGCGCCACGAAGCGATCCACGAACCGGTCATAGATCTGGTCGGCGACAAACATCCGCTCGGTCGAGACGCAGAGCTGGCCAGCATTGGAGTATGCCGCCCGCACGGCGCCCGCGGCGGCGCGCTCGATGTCGGCATCCCGCAGGATGAGGATCGGGTTCTTGCCCCCGAGCTCGAGGGAGCAGCCGATCAGGCGCTCGGCGCACGCGGCGGCCACCGAGCGACCCGTCTGGGTCGAGCCGGTGAAGCAGACGTAGTCGGCGTGGTCGGTGACCGCCGGGCCGATCTCGGCGCCGGGACCGGCGACGACCTGCCAGAGGCCGGCCGGCACCCCCGCCTCTTCCAGCAACTCGACGCCACGCAACGCACTGAGCATCGTCTGGGCGTCGGGCTTGGCGACCACGCCATTGCCGGCCGCAAGCGCGGCCAGGCCATCACTGAGCGCCATCGTCAGTGGGTAGTTCCACGGCGAAATGATGCCGACGACGCCCTTGGGGACCCGGTTGATCTCGACCCGGGTGAGCCCCGGCATAGCACCCAGCTTGCGGTCGGTCGCCAGCAGTCGAGGCGCCATCCGGCCGTAGTAGCGCGCGCTCAGCGCGACGTGCATGACCTCGTCGAAGGCGTGTTTGCGGGCCTTGCCAGACTCGGTGACGATCAAGTCCATCAGTTCGTCACGATGGGTGAGCACCAGATCGTGGAAGCGCAACAGGGCCTGCGCTCGGG
>JBAQXA010000262.1:0-4999 GCA_049299195.1 Nocardioides sp. | reverse complement strand
GCTGGTGCCCGCGCTGCTGGATGCCCCCGGCGGCGCGCTGGTGACTCTGACCAAGCCCGAGGACCTGTTCCTCACGTTGGAGGCCCGGCAGCGCGACGGCCGCCCGGTCGCGGTCCTCGACCCGTTCAACGCGGCCCCCGGCACGCCAGAGCTGGTGTGGGACCCGATCGCCGGCTGCGAGGACGCGATGCTCGCCGAACGGCGGGCGAAGGCGTTCGCGAACGGGACCATCAAGGGCGCCACCTCTCAGTCCTCCGATCAGGCCGCCCGGTTCTACGCCGGCGAGTGCGCGAAGGTCCTGCAGGCCTACTTCCACGCTGCGGCGATCGCCGGCATCGGCCTGGAGGAAGTGCTGATGTGGGTCTCCAGCCCGCGGGAGTACCCGCAGGGAGAGGAGATCCTGCGTACCCACCCGGCCGCGGAGCCGCTGTGGGACGGTCTGCTGCGTGGCGCCCTGTACGGCGACGAGCGGACGGCGGGAAACACGATCACCACCGTCCAGCAGTCCATGGCGCTGTTCTTCCAGCGGTCGATCAGAGAGCGTTGCGTCCCCTCCGCTACGCGGCCGGCCACCGATGTCGAGGCCCTGATCAAGGCGGGCGGCACGATCTACCTGCTGGGCCGCGACGACCCGTACGCCAGTGCGTCGCCTCTGATGACGGCGGTCACCGAGCAGATCCTGGACACGGCCAAGCGGTTGGGGGAGACCTCTCCGCACGGGCGGCTCTGCCCACCGTTCCTGGCCTGCTTGGACGAGCTGCCCTCGACGGCGCCGATCCCGACGCTGTCCACCCGGATGGCCAACGAGCGTGCGCTGGGACTGTCGTTCATCCTCGCTGCGCAGACGTGGCGGCAGTTCGTGGTCTGCTACGGCGAGGACGAGGCCCGCACGATCTACGGGCTGTCGAACAACCTGGTGGTCTTCGGCGGCGGCAAGGACATCCGCTTCTACCAGGAGCTCTCCGACCTGATCGGGTCCACCAGCCACACAGAGACCCGGTACTCCACGCGCGGGCACGAGCTGTTCGGGGTGATGGACCGCTCCTACGATCAGCGGCGGGTGCCCATCCTGGAGCCGGCCGAGCTGCGCCGCATCGAGCAGCGCAAGGCCCTGGTCCTGGCCGAGATGTACGACCCGATCATCGCGCACCTGCACCGCTGCATCGACGGCAAGCGCGGCAAGGAGCTGCTGGCCTCGCAGAAGCGTGCCCGGCTCGCGGCTCGCGGCCACGAGCCGGAGGCGCAGCCCATCCACACGAAACCGGTCGAGCCCAGCCCGAGCGAGCCGGTGTCATGGACCCGGCAGCGACTCGGGATGCCGGAATAGGACAAGGAGCCACAACCATGACGACCCAACAGAACGGCAGACACCCCGCCGAGTTCGCCGCCCGCACCGAGAGCGCGCCCGCACGACCGAGGGGCAACGCGATGATGCCGCTGGTCGGACTGATGGTGCGCCCCTTCCCCGAGCCAGGCCCCACGATCCGTACAACGATGGAGCAGTTGCAGCAAGCAACCATCGAGCCTCCCGCGGATGAGGAAGAGCTGCGCCAGCTCGCGCAGTTGCCGCGACCCTGGGACCCGGCCACCTGCACCGGACTGATGCGTACCGAACTGTGGGCGTGGCTGGACCTGGTTGCGATGTGGGTCAACGAGCAGCACCTGTGGAACGTGACCCGTCCCGGCATCCCCGAATGCTGGCCCGCACACCCGCACCTGGTGCACGACCTCGCAGTGCTGTCTTGCAGCCGCTACTACACCAGCTTCGCCGTCACCCCAGCCGCGCTGGAGGACTGGCACCGCTACGCGCTGCCGGGGTTCCTCGAGCGACTGCGTGACCGGCTCGGCGACGGCTGCCAGCCGGGCAAGCACCAGCCCCGGCCCCGACACGAACGCGACGAGAGCCACGCCTCCACGTCGGTACGCCGTGGCCGAAAGCAGCGCTACCGAGACGACGTCGACCGGGCCGGAGAACTGGCAGCAGTCACCAGCCCACCCACCGACAGCAAGCCTGACGGCGACGACCTTCACGACAGGTGGTAACCGCCATGGCCACAAATCACAGCAGGCGGCTTCGGGCCGTCGAGACCCAGCATGAAGAGCCCGGCGAGGCGCTGGAGCCGGAAGGCCTCACCGCCACGCAGGCGGCCGCGTTCGCCGAGCTGGTCGCCAACGCCAACCAGTCAGTCCTTGAGCGCACGCTCGACCAGATGAACGCCGAGCAACTGCGTTCACTCGCGATCGCGCTGGCCACCCAAGTCAACGCCGCCGAGAACGCGGCCGGCGAGGTGGCCGACGTCGGACCCGACGGCATCTGCGCGATCGCGATCGCCACCGCCGCCCAGTCCTTCGGCACTACCCGAGACGCCGTCCTCAGCGCCGATCGCCATCGGGCGGTGACTGACGCTCGTGCCGTGGCCATGACCGCGGCACGCCGCGGGGGCCTGACCCTGCCGGCGATCGCGACCTACTTCGGCAAGGACCACACGAGCGTCATGTACGCCCAGAACAAGGTCGCGAACAACCCCCGCCTCAACGCAGTCTGTGCTCGCATCGTCGATCAGCTCGACGAGCACTACGCGGACCCGACCAGCCTCTCAGCAGAGGACCTCGCGGCCCCAGAGAGCACACGCAGTACGACACTCCAACTGGGCGCCCTCGACCAGGCCCGTGATGACAACGCGCGGCGTCACCTCGACGAAGACGGCCAGCGGGTCGCGGTCTCAGCCGCACCGGCTAGGTAGAACGGGGCCGAGCGGAATGCTCAACCGAGACCAACAGCAACTGATCGGATCGCTCGGCGCGAGCATGGCAGCCGATGCCCTCGTCGACCGGCTCCGCGAACGCGGGACGCTCGAAGGCGGCCGCTCGGCGACCCAGCCCGGCTGCTGGATCAACTACAACCGCAACGCGGTCTGGCTCGAAGACCACTCCGCGTTCTCCGCGGCAATGCGCGCCACCGGCGACGACAGCGCAACCGACGCCACCCAAGCGTGGCGCCAAATCAGGCCGAAGGTCGTGTTGAAGGTGACCTGGTCCGAGGTTGCGGCGTACGGCGCGAGCTTGCCGCAAGAATTGCGCATCGAGCTGGACACACTGCGGCGCATCGAGCGCGACGAGAACCGCAGTTGGAGCGAGTTCAGCGACGAACGCGGCGGCTGGCCGCACCGTCGACGTTTCGATTCCGACGAAGAGCACCAGCTGTTTCAAGCCGAGTGGGACGACACCTACGGGACTCACCTCGTCGCACTACGCGACGTGTGGGACCGCCAGAAGGCGGCGATCACCCGTGCTCTTCCACTCACCGTCGATGACGAACCCGTGGACCTCCTCGAACTCCTCGACCAGCAACCAGAGGCACCCGCCGCGGCAACCCCCTCCCGGACGCTGCAGGACGGCGCCCTCCGAGTCGCCACCTACCACCGCGTCGGCGACGGCGCACCCGACCAGGCACTCTTCACCCTCCCGGGCACCGATCTGAGCATCGGCCGTTGAGCGCCGGGGGCCAGCCCACCGACGGTGTCGGTAGCGGCGTCTACGTTGACCTCATGCAGCTCACGCCGGACGAGATCGATCGATTCTGGTCGCACGTCGTGAGGGGTCCCCATGAGACAGATTGCTGGATCTGGGTCGGCGCCATTGGCGACGATGGGTACGGCCGCTTTTGGGTGCAGCCGCGGTTGCATCAAATGCAACAGCGCGTCCTGCGGCCACACCGGGTGGCGTGGGCACTCGCCGAAGGGGAATCGATCGATACGCCTCCCGTGGTCGAGCACGTCGTGTGCGACAACCCGATCTGCGTACGCGCCGAAGGCACGCTGCTGGACCACCTCGAGGGGTCCACCCAAGCGGCGAACCTGTCCCGGATCGCTCAGCATGGCCGCGGCCGCGCGCGCGGCTACCGAAGTCGGATGTTCGGCCGAGAGGCGATGTACCGGCGGTCTCTGGCGCTGCGCGCGGCCGTCGCTGACGGGTGGGATGACGAGCGAATCGCACGCGCCCTGGCCTCGGTCGACGAGGCGCAGATGGCGCTGTTCTAACAGCCGACGGGCGGAGACCGATGCCCCAAGGCGGGCTCAGAGCCTTTGTGGATGAGCCGCGATGATTGGCGAGCTGTCCGCGGCGCACTTTGCTGCGATCAGGAGACGTGGCCGACGTGCGAAAGCTAGGCGTCGCCGGGGGAGGGACGTCCCGCAACGGGATCCGTGACCGGGTGTAGCTGACTCTCGATGGCCGGCTGTTCTCGTTCCGGTGCGGCCATGCCGAGGCGACCGCGCGGAGCACTGCCAACCCCGGTCTTTCACCGAGGATCGTCAGGCGGTCTCCTCCCGTGCGATGCGCGCTAATTCGTCACGGACGATGGTGATTGCCCAGCCGCTGTCCTCGGACGGGGGTTGCATCAGCAGGTGGATAGCCAACCCATCCACGATCGCGTGCAGCCGCCGCCCGCGCGCAACGATTCGCGGGTCACGGGGCCTACCTACCAGCATCTCAACCAGGCGCGTACATCCCTCGGCCAGTTCTTGGTAAGCCCGGTCTCGAACGGTTACCAGTTCGGGCAAGGCAGGACTCTCCGCGATCAGCGCGATGTTGACCTCGAGCTCCGCCCGACTGTTCGGCTCAAGCGGCAGCAGATGCTTCACGACCTCCAACGCGTACTGCTGGACATCCTCCGTCGGCGGAACGCCACGAACCCGCTCCGTAGCTCGCTCAACCATTAGCTCTGCCGAGAACTCCAGCAGCTCGGCCCTCGTTGGGAAGAGGTGCCGCAAGGAACCGACGGCCACGCCGGCCTGGTCGGCGACCGAGCGCACCGAGACCGCGCCGATGCCCCGGTCTCGAATGACCTGCCACACCGCCTCTGCCATGTGGGCTTTGCGCGCGGCCCGATCCATCCTCCTTGGCATACCACCAAACTAGCACGACCGTGCTACGTTTTCTGGCACAGTCATGCTACGAACGGAGGAACCGATGGATCTGATCCTGGCCGTCATCATCG
>JBAQXA010000261.1:0-4344 GCA_049299195.1 Nocardioides sp. | reverse complement strand
GGTCGGTCCGCTTCGGACTGCCCCGGCCCAAGTTCCTCCTCCAGCACCCCCAGGGCGAGACGATGCTCACCGCCGGGCTGCGCGGCATCGACGCCGCCCAGTTCGACGGGGTCGTGGTGGTCTCGCTGGAGGAGTACTTCGCCCCGCACTCACCGGTCTCGGCCGCCGCGCTCGTGCGCGAACTCGAGGCGGCGTTGGGCGTCTCGGTCGACCTGCGGCTTCTGCCCGAGGCGACCGCCAGCCAGGTCGACACGATCGAGAAGGGCGTCGAGGCGCTCGGCGGCGATGGGCCGTTTGTGGTCAAGGACTCCGACAACTACGTCGGTCTCCCCGCCGGCTGGTGGCGCGAGGACCGGGCGGCCTTCGTGGCCTACGGCGACCTGGCGAAGTTCCCCGCGGTCGTCGCGGCCAACAAGTCCTACGTGATCGTCGGGGCGCTCGGCTACCTCCAGGACATGGTCGAGAAGCGCGTCGTCTCGTCCTCCTTCAACGTCGGCACCGTGGGCTTCACCTCCGCCAGCCAGTTCGTCTACGCGCGCGCCGAGCTCGAACTCGGCCGCGAAGCGTTTGTCTCCGACGTGGTCTCACGACTGCTCGCCGAGGGCCAGGCCTACCAAGCCGTCGAGGTCGAGGCCTACGAAGACTGGGGCGACCTGGCTGCCTGGCGTCGTTACTGCGAGGGGTTCGCCACCGTCTTCTGCGACCTCGACGGCGTACTCGCGCACAACGCCCACCCGCTCGATGACAGCGGCGGCTGGGAGAGCTTCGACGCGATCGCCCCCAACGTCGCCGCCCTGCACGACCGGTTCCCCGGGGAGCAAACCCGCTTCGTCTTCGCCACCTCGCGCGCCGAACGCGTCCGACCGCAGGTGCAGGCCGCCCTGGAGGCAGCGGGCTTCACCGGGTTCGACCTGCTGATGGGCCTCCCGCACGCGACCCGCTTCCTCATCAACGACTTCGCCGCCACCACCGGCCACCCCACCGCCGTCGCGATCAACCTCCCCCGCAACGCCCCCACCCTCTCCACCTACCTCTAACCCGCCCCACCCCTGCGCGCTCGGCCCCGCCCACCCTGTCCCACCCCACCCCGTACGTCTCCCGCGGGCTTGGCGCATCTCCCGCGCCTCTGGTGCGTCTCCCGCGCTGTTAGCGCAGATTGGAACGATCCAAACTGGCGAAAAGTGACGCCACCCCCGCGGTAGACGGGCCAGGCAGCACCAACCCCGCGGCAGACGGCGCCGCCCGAGACGGCGACGCGGCAGGCGGCGTACGGGTGGCGCCGATGCCGCAGGCCTTGCGTCTACCGCGCCTTTGGTGCGTCTCCCGCGGTGTTAGCGCAGATTGGAACGATCCAAACCGCTCAAGAGTGACACCAAACCCGCGGTAGACGGACTAGGCGGCTCCAACCCCGCGGTAGACGGACTAGGCGGCACCAACCCCGCGGGAGACGCCGCCCCCACGCCGGCGGCTCAGCGGTGGCGGAGGGCTCGCAGCCGCGCGACCGCGCTTCCCGGCACTCGGGCCCGTGCCAACGCCACATACCCCCGGGTCGTATGCCGCAACTCGGCCGGCAAGAAGGGCAACAGGCGAGCCAACTCCCCAGCGACCCAGTGCGGCGGTTCGCCGGCGGCGTACAACGTCAGCACCCACGCACGGATCATCGTGGCAATCCGGCCGTCGAGGTCGGCGCGGAAGCCGAGGTGCTTGCCATAGAGCCGCACCCGCGCGCGCAGCCACTCCGGCCGGTTCGCCTCCTGCAGAAACATGCGGTTGCCGAGCGATCCGACGAGTTCACGGTGGGTGGCGATCGGAGGTTCGACGAAGGCAAAGGTGTGCTCGCGGGCGAGCCGCAGTGCGACGTCGTGGTCCTCATAGAAGAGCCCCGGGTCATAGCCGCCGACCCGGCGCAGCGCGTCGGTGCGCACCATGACCGACGGCGCCGGGATCCAGTTGTCCTCGATCAGCGCGGCAAACAGATCCTCGACGCCCGGCTGCCAGGCCGCGCCCATTCCGGTGCTCAGCACTCCCGGGATCGGCGTCCCGTCCTCATCGGCGCGGAAGACGTCGCTATAAGAGAGCGCGCATCCCGGCCCCCCGGCGCGCAGCGCGGCGACCTGCACCGCGCAACGCTCCGGCTCAATCCAGTCGTCGGCGGCGAGATAGGCCAGAAACTCGGTCTCGACCATCGCGAGCCCCTCCGCCAACGACGGCCCCAGCCCCCGATTGACCGGGTGCCGCACAAGCGTGAGTTCGCGGCCGGTCCGGCTGCTGTATGCCGCCACGACGTCGGCGGTCCCGTCCGGCGAGGCGTCGTCGATCACGAGCACCCGTGCCGGCAGCGTTTGGGCGAAGCACGAGTCCAGGCACTGTTCGACGAACCGGGCGTGGTTGAAGGCGATCACCAGCATCGTCACCTCGGCCCGCACCGCGTCAGTCTAAGGAGCGCCCCGCGCGGGTTGGGTGAGGCAACTCGCCGCAGCCCTGCCCGACCAGCGACAATGACCGGGTGAAACGTCTGGTGGTCGCGCCGCACATGGATGACGAGTCCCTGGGGTGTGGGGGCCTGCTGGCCAAGCACCCCGACGACTGTGTGGTCGTGGTGGTGACTGACTCCGGGCCGGCGCGAGCCGATGAGCACCGCCGCGCCCTCGACCGCCTCGGCGTCAAGCGCTCGATCACGCTCGGCTTCCCCGACAGCGAGGTTGCCGGCCAGATGTCCGCGTTGGTGGCCCGCCTTGATGAGGTCTTCGCCGCCGAACGCCCCGACGAGGTCTACCTGCCCTTCCCCTCGCTGCACCAGGACCACATCGCGACCTACGAGGCCGGCATGCGCGCGTGTCGGGTCTCGATGAGCCCGGACCACTGGGTGCCGCCGAGCGTGCTCGTCTACGACATTGCGGTCTACGACGTGAACCTCTACCCGACCGATCTGCGCTGGAACGTCTTTGAGGAGTTGAGCGAGGCCCACGCCGACGCCAAGGCGGCCGCGTGTGCGGCCTACGCATCGGAGATCCCGAGCGAATCGCACCCGATGAACTCGACCAAGCAACTCGCGGCCGCGGTCGGCGCCATCCGGCTCGTGCAGTACGCCGAGCAGTACGCGCTGGTGCGTCAGGTCCGGCGCTGATGCCCCGATGAAGGTCACCATCCACCAACCGGACCTGCTGCCCTACTCCGGCTTCTGGTTCAAAATGGCCACCTGCGAGCGGTTCGTCGTCGCGGTGCACGACCAGTTCCAAAAGCACGGCTACCAACGCCGCGTGACCATGCGCGGCACCTGGGTCTCCCACCAACTCGTCGGCAAACCCGCGCTCGTGCCGATCAACACCATCGCCGTGCAGCCGGGGTGGCAGGGCCGGTTGATCGACGCCATCCGCGGTCGGTATGCCGGTGCGCGGCACTGGTCGGCGCGCGGCCCCGAGCTTTGCGACCTCATCGCAGGATGCACCGGCAGTCGGCTCGATGAGGTCAACCTCGCGCTGATCGAGATGATCCGCGACCTCCTGGGCATCACCACCGAGCTAGTGATCACCGAGCCGCCGCAGGGCAAGGGCATCGAGCGGCTCATCGAGCAGGTCACGATGGTCGGCGGCACCGAATACCTCTCCGGCGCCGGGGGAGCGGCCTACCTCGGAGAGGACGCGGGGGAGCGATTCGCCGCAGCCGGGATCGTCTTGAGCTGGTCGGACCACCGGCACTCAACCGGCGACTCCATCGTCTCGGTGTTGATGGACCACGAAGACCCGATGGCCGACGTGCTCACCCGCCACGCACCAGCCTGACGCCACCGGCGACCTGACCGCGACACCAGCCTGACGCCACCGGTGACCTGACGGCGACGCCAGCCTGACAGCACGCAGCAGCCTGATCGCTGTCACTCAGTCCGCGAAGGCCCACACGTCGACATACGGCACCGCGAGGTGGCCCTCGCGTTGCTCGCGCAGCCACGCCGTGATGGAGCCGAGTCCGCTGGCGACTGCCGGCCCCGCGGGCAGCGCGACCAGTCGGCGGCCGAGGTTGTCCCAGACCTCGACCCGGCGGCCGCTCGCCGCGAGCAGGTCGATCAGCCGATCGATGTCAGTAGCCGGGCCGAGCGTGCCGGGTGGGTCGAACTCGAACCAGAGCGTGCGGCACGCAGCGTCGATCGCCGACCAGTGCGCGACGAGCAGGTGCACGTCATACCCATCGGTGTCGCTCTTCCAGACGATCTGCTCGTGGGCCGCCCCGCGCTCCAGCAGTTCCTCCGGCGTGACCCAGGCGAGCTCGCCCGCACCCGCGACGAGCTGGCCGCTGGAGCCGCGCTGGGCGAAGCCGCCGACACCCGCGATCGGCCCGGCGAAGGCC
>JBAQXA010000260.1:0-5155 GCA_049299195.1 Nocardioides sp. | reverse complement strand
ACTCTCAGGTTGTGCTGTCATGCAGCGACTGTCCTACAACCCCGCACCCCGTGCGCCGGGTTATCCACAGGCAAGGTCTATCCACAGCCGCACCGGCCGAAAGTGGCCCACCAACACCTGGCGTCAGCCGGTGTGCTCCACGAGATAGACCGCCCCAGAGGCCAGCAGGTTGGCCGGCCCGCGGGCGCGGAGCCCTGCGGAAGCCCGACCATGGGCATCGAGCAGCACCCGTCGGCGTACGGCCAAGCCCAGCTCTGCGAACAACCCCTCCAGGTCGGCCAGCGTGGCCAGATGGATGTTGGGCGTCGACCACCACGGGTGCGGCAGTTCGGTCGAGACGGGCATCTTGCCGCGCACCAGCAGGTGCGCACGGTGCCGCCACAAGCCGAAGTTGGGCACCGAGACGATGCCGCGCCCCGCGATCCTGGTGATCTCGCGGAGCACGGCATCGGGGTGCCGCATGGCCTGCAGCGTCTGGGACACCACGACGAGGTCGTAGGTGTTGTCGGCGAACTCGCCGAGGTCGTTGTCGAGGTTGAGCTCGATGACCGGCACGCCGCGGCGAAGCGCAGCGAGCACCGATTGCGGGTCGAGATCGACACCGGTGCCGCGACAGCCGCGCTCCTCGAACAGGTAGGCCAGCAGTTGTCCGTCGCCACACCCGAGGTCAAGCACCCGGGACCGGGGTTCGACGAGCCCCGCGACCACCTCCAGATCAGGACGCATGACGTCGAGCCCCCCGACTGGCCCACGCGTGGTCGAGGTAGGCGCGCACGGTTGCCAGGTAGTCGGGCACGTCCAAGAGGAACGAGTCGTGTCCGTGCGGCGCGGAGATCTCGCGGAAGCTCACCGACACCCCAGCCTGCTCCAGGGCCCGCACGAGCCGACGCGAGTGGGCGGTGGAGAAGCGCCAGTCGGAGTCGAAGGAGATCGTCAGCACGGTGGTGTCGGAGGCGGCCAGGGCATCGATCGCGTGTGGGTCCGCGAAGGGATCGAAGTAGTCCAACGACCGGGTCAGATAGAGATAGGAGAGCGCGTCAAAGCGGTCGAGGAAGACATCGCCTTGGTACTCCAGATAGGACTCCACCGCGAAGTCGACCCCGAGTTTGCGCGCCGCCGCGTCGCCGTCTTGGAAGCGCCGGCCAAACTTCTCGGCCATCGCCTCCTCCGACAGATAGGTGATGTGCGCCATCATCCGAGCCACCGCGAGCCCCGTGCGAGGGCCGCTCTGCCCCCCGGACGGATCGGCCGGCTGCTCGGCATACCGCCCCTCGGCGAACTCCGGATCACGCATGATCGCCGACCGCGCCACCGCCGAGAAGGCGATGTTTTGCGCCGACAGCCGCGACGTCGCCGCCACCAGCACGGCGTGCGCGATCTCCTCGGGAGCCGTGAGCGCCCACTGCAGGATCTGCATGCCGCCTTGGGAGCCGCCGACGCCGGCCAAGAGTCGCTCGATCCCCAGATGACTCATCAGCGCCCGATGGACGCTCACGAAGTCGCTGATCTCGAGGATGGGGAAGTCCAGCCCGTACGGCGTGTCCGTGGCCGGGTTGATCGACGTCGGCCCGGTGGTGCCACGGCAGCCGCCGAGCAGGTTGGGACAGATCACAAAGAACCGGTTGGTGTCGACAGGCTTGCCGGGACCGACCATCGTGTCCCACCACCCCGGCGCCTCGGCGGTGCCGCTGGCGTGGGAATCGCCGGTCAGGGCATGCGCGACAAACACGGCGTTGTCGCGGGCTGCGTTGAGCGTGCCCCAGGTCTCAAAGACCACGTCCACCGGGGCGAGGGTCTCGCCGCCGGCCAACCGAAGCGGGTCACTCTCGGTAAAGAGGGTGACCCGCTGACGGCGGTCTTCAGCCACTGACGGCCTTGCCGAGCGCCTGCTCAATGTCGGCGATGATGTCGTCGACATGCTCGATGCCGACCGAGAGTCGGATCATGTCCTCCGGCACACCGGCCGCCTCAAGCTCATCGGCGGTCAACTGCGAGTGGGTCGTGGTGGCGTTGTGGATCGCCAGGCTCTTGGCGTCACCAATGTTGGCGAGGTGGCTAAACAGCTCCAGCCCCTCAACAAACGCCTGCCCGCCCGCGCGACCGGACTTGATGCCGAAGCTCACCAGGCCGCCATAGCCCCGGCCGGTGAAGACGCGGTCGGCGATCTCCTTGTCGGGCGAGCTCGCCAGACCGGGGTAGTTGACCCACGCCACGGCGTCGTGGCCCTGCAGATATTCGGCCACGGCGAGCGCGTTGGCGCTGTGCCGCTCCATCCGCAGGTGGAGGGTCTCCAGGCCCTGCAGGAAGAGCCACGAGTTCATCGGGGTGACCGCGGCGCCGGTGTTGCGCAGCAGCACCGTGCGCGCCCGGATGATGTAGGCAAGGTTGCCGACCGCCTCGGTCCACACGACGCCGTGGTAGGCGCCGTCGGGCTTGGTGAGGCCCGGGAACCGGTCCGCGTGGGCGTTCCAATCGAAGCTGCCCGCGTCGACGATCACGCCGCCGATGGAGGTGCCGTGGCCGCCGATGTACTTCGTGGCGGAGTGGATGACGACGTCGACGCCATGCTCGAAGGCCTTGCAGAGGTACGGCGTGGGGGCGGTGTTATCGACGATGAACGGCAGCCCTTGGGCGTGGGAGGCGGCCGACCAGGCGTCGAGGTCGATCACGTTGATCTTGGGGTTGCCGACCGTCTCGCCGAAGACGAGCCGGGTCTTGTCGTCGACGTGCTGGGCGAGCTCTTCGGGCTTGTTGGGATCGACGAACCGCACCTCGATGCCGAACTGCGGCAGCGTGTGGGCAAAGAGCGCGTAGGTGCCGCCGTAGAGGGTGGACATCGCCACGATGTTGTCGCCGGCGTAGCAGAGGTTGAGTACCGCATAGGTCACCGCTGAGGAGCCGGAGGCGACCGCGAGGGCGCCAACGCCGCCTTCGAGGGCGGCCATGCGGGTCTCAAAGACCGATTGAGTCGGGTTCATGATGCGCGTGTAGATGTTGCCCGGCACCCGCAGCGCGAAGAGGTCAGCGGCGTGCTGGGTGTCGTCGAAGACATAGGAGGTGGTCTGGTAGATCGGCACGGCGCGGGCGTTGGTGGCCGGGTCGGCCTGCTCCTGGCCGGCGTGGACCGACAGGGTCTCGGGGCGGTAGTTCACGACTGGCTCCTGGCTCATTGCGGTGTGGTCGCTGTCTCGGTGGACGGGGAACAGCAGCATCCCCGTTGGTGCGAGCCAACCTAGCCGCTCCCAACGAGGCTCTCACTGTGTGAGACACCCGTCTCACACAGTGGCCATGAGGTGAGGGACGGCGATTCTGGAGCGTCATACCCAAGGGGGTATCTTGGCAGTGTGGCCACGCGTTCCAACCGACACCTGATCGACCTGGACAACCCGCAGCGGACTCGGCGCACACCCCATGGCTCCGCGAGCCGGGGGCACGGCATGAGCCTGAGCCAGGTCCAGAAGTGGGTCATGTCCACCCTCGCGGTGATCACGCTGGGCCACATGGCTGCTGGGTTGGTGCTCGCGGCGCTCGTGATGTCGGCGGACCGGATGGATGCGCGGATCGGCCTGCCGGTCATCGCGGGTGCCTTCGGAATGCTGGCGGTCGCGGCCGGGCTCGCGATCCACGGCCGCCGGGTGCTCAGCCCCTGGCTGCTGCTCGGGCTACTGCCGATGTTCGTGGGCTACTGGCTCGACTTCGGTCGCTAACGCCGCACCCGCAGTCTCGCCGCCGGTCTCGGCCTCAGCCCCGCGTGCGGCCAGCCGATGCCGCAGCCACCGAGTCGCGCCAGCAACGACGGCCGCGGCCAACACCGCCGCCAGCAACCAGCGCGTCTCCGCGCGACCCCAGAAGGCGTAGATCACGGCCAGTCCGATGGTGGTGTAGATCGTCGCCCAGATCAGCCCGCCCACCACGAGCGCCGGCACAAACCGTCGCGCGGGCATCCGCAGCACCCCCGCTGCGGCCATCACGGCCGACTGCACGCCGACGGTGAGGAAGGCCAGGCTGACGGCGGGTGCGCCGAAGCGGCGTACGAGTTGCTCCGCTCGGGCGACGCGCTCGCCGGTGAGGAAGCCGCTCTTCTTGGTGTCGGCTGCGCGCAGGCCGCGACCCAAGCCGTAGGTGAAACCGCCGCGGGCAACGGCACCGGCGAAGAAGAAGGCGAAGAGCGCCCACGCCGGCAGTCCGTCGAACACGCCCCCAGTCTGCCTGATGCCTCCGCGTAGGGTGCGCTTGTGGTGCATCGCTCGTCGGCGGAGGCGTGGAACAGCTTCATCGCGGGCGACTGCCTGGAGGTCCTGCCGAGCCTCGCACCCGGCTCGATCGACCTGATCTACATCGATCCCCCCTACAACACCGGCAACGACTTTGCCTATCGCGACAGCTTCCGCGACGGCGCCCGGGCCACCCGGCATAGGGCCTGGGTGGCGATGATGCGCCCGCGCCTCGAGGCTGCGCGCCGGGTGATGAGCGATCGGGCGGCGATGTTCGTCAGCATCGACGACAACGAGGTGGCGCACCTGCGGCTGCTGCTCGACGAACTCTTCGGGGAGGCCAACTTCCTCGCCCAGATCGTGGTCAACCTCAACCCCAAGGGCCGCCAACTGGGCGGCGGCTTCGCGACGAGCCACGAATACCTCTTGTGTTACGCCCGCGACGCGCGCACCTGTGCGCTCGATGCGACCTCTGCCGACCATGTCGACCCAGCCGACTTCCCGCTCACGGCCTCCGACGGCAGGCGGTTTCGCCACCTGCCGCTGCGCAACACCAACAAGAAGTTCAACCCCGCCACCGCGCCCACTCTCCACTACCCGTTGTATGGCGATCCGGCCACCGGGCGGGTAGCCGCCCAACCGTTCGAGGGCACCGTCACTGTCACCCCCGTCTTCGGTGACGGGCAGCCGGCGGTTTGGCGTTGGTCGGCGCCGCTGGTGGAGGCGCGACCCGATGACCTGGTCTGCCGCGAGATCAGCGGGCGCCTCGGCCCGCGAATCGACATCTTCCAGCGCGACTGGCTGCACGCGGGGCGGCGCAAGAAGCTGACCACCATCTGGCCGGCGGAGGAGATCGGCTCCACCGACACCGCAGTGGCCGAGCTCAAGGCGATCGTCGGGCACCTCTTGGAGACCCCGAAGCCGACCGGGCTGATCCGGCG
>JBAQXA010000259.1:0-2987 GCA_049299195.1 Nocardioides sp. | reverse complement strand
GAGGCACAGTCAGCCAGCAAGTTGCAGGCCGCGGCCGACCAGACCGCGTGGGCCGGCCAGACCGTCGCCAACCTGCTCGCTGCGGCCGGCCGCGAGGTGGAGCGGCTCAAGGTCGAGCACCACCGTGCCTCCGCCGCGTTGATCGCGGAGCGCCGCCGCCGGCTGCAAACGATCATTGCGACTTCGGCAGACTCGCTGCGCCTGCGCGCCGAAGACGCCCAGCGCAAGGCCATCGAGCTCGAAGAGACCGGCCGCAAGCGCCTGGCCGAAGCCGAGGCCGAGGGTGAGCGGATCCGCCACCTGGCCGGCGAAGACGCCGACTCGACGAGGGCCGCCGCGGAGGACCACCGGGTCGACGTCGAGTCAGCCTTGGAGATGCGCACGCAACAGACCGAAGCCGGAGCTGCCGCGCTGCGCGAGCAGGTCGCGGCGGAGGTACTGCGCTCTCAGCGCGAGGCGCAAGCCCTGCTCAGCGAGGCCCGCGAAGAGGCCCGCAGCCTGGTCCAGGAAGCGGTTCGGGAGCGCGAGCAGGCCACCCGTGATGCCGATGCACTGCTCGCCGACGCCCGCGCCGAGTTGGTCGTCTTGGAGCAACGCCGCGACCACATTGTCAACGAGTTGGGCGGACTCTCCGGAGTGATCGATGCCCTTGCCGTCCCGGATCCGGTGTACGGCTCCGCACCTACAACAAGCGAGGAAGCTCAGCATGTCGATTGATTCCACCACGTCTGCTTCGTTCCGGCTCGTCCGTCGCGGCTATGAGCCCACCGATGTCGATCGGCGGATCTCCGAGCTCCTCAGCCGGGCGGGTGCCCAGCAGCAGCAGGTTGTGTCGCTGACCGCGAAGATCCGCGAGCTCGAGGCCTCTGCGGCGTACCACGAGTCGGAGCTGGTCAACACCCCGGCGCCCGCGCCGACGTTTGCGGACTTCGGGGCCCGGGTCGGCAAGATCCTGGAGCTCGCCGAGGAGGAGGCTGCCGAGATCCGCGCCGCCGCCAAGACCGACTTCGAGGAGCGGCTCCACGAGGCCGAGCAGGCTGCCGAGCGCGTACGCCGCGAGGCCGACGAGTTCGCCGTGGCCCGCCGCGCCGCCGCCGACACCGAGGCAACCTCGTTGCTCGATGAGGCCCGCCGGCTCTCCGAGGAGCTCCACGAGGAGACCAAGCGCGACACCTCGGCTCGCCGGGCCGAGGCCGATGCGATCTTCGAGGATCAGCAGGCCAAGGCCGCGCAGTCCGCTGCGGACTTCGAGACCACGCTGTCGGAGCGTCGCAAGCGGGTCGAGGCGGAGTTCACCGCCCAGTTCGACACCGCGCGCAGCCAGCTCGGCGAGGCTCAAGAGCACCTCGAGCGCACCCGCGGTGAGGCCCAGCGCATCCGCGGCGACGCCGAGCTCGGCGCCCGACGCCTCGTCGAAGATGCCGAGAAGCAGGCGAGCGAGATCGTGGCGCAGGCCCGGGCGCACGCCGACCGGATCCAGGCCGAGTCCGACCGCGAGTTGGCGGCGGCGACGCAGCGACGCGACAGCATCAACGTGCAGCTGACCAACGTGCGCCAGATGTTGGCGACGCTGACCAACGTTGCACCGGCCGATCTGGTGTTGCGCACCGGTGGGCTGGTCGAGCCTGCGCCGGCCGCAGACGCAGCCGAAGCGCCCGCCGATGCGGCTCCCGAGGGTGCCGATGACAGCGCGGCCGATGCCGACGACAACGCCGACGCCGAGGACCACGCCCTCGAGGTCGTGGCGGCCGGGGCCGAAGGCGACGACCGCTCCTGATCCGGCGCTCCGGATCCGGGCGCCCAGATCACCCGGCCGTTAACCCGGGGCTGAGCGCGCGGGACCACGCCCGTCGGGCGCAAGTGAGAAGATGCCGCTTGTGGACTTCTACTCCGCCTATGCCCAGGGATTCGCGCGGGTCGCCGTGTGCACGGTGCCCGTCGCCGTTGCCGATCCGGCGACCAACGCGGCCCGGATCATCGAGCAGGCTCAGGCGGCTCACGACGCCGCCGTCGGCCTGGTCGTGTTCCCCGAACTGGCGCTGACCGGCTACGCGATCGACGACCTGCTCCTGCAGGACACCCTGCTCGATGCCACCCTGCGCGGCATCGAGGCGGTGGTGGTCGCTTCGACGCATCTGCTGCCCGTCCTGGTCATCGGCGCGCCGTTGGTGCACGGCAACCGCGTCTACAACTGCGCGGTCGTGATCCACCGCGGCGAGGTGCTGGGGGTCTCGCCCAAGTCCTACCTGCCGACCTATCGGGAGTTCTACGAACGCCGCCACTTCGCGCCGGGCGACGACCGTCGCTGGGAGTCGATCACGCTCCTGGACGCGGAGGTGCCCTTTGGCCCCGACCTGATCTTCACCGCACACGACCTGCCCGGCTTCGCCCTGCACGTCGAGATCTGCGAGGACATGTGGGTGCCGGTGCCGCCCTCGGCGGAGGCCGCCCTCGCCGGGGCGACGGTGCTCGCCAATCTGTCCGGGTCCCCGATCACGATCGCCCGCGCGGAGGACCGACGCCTGCTGGTGCGCTCGGCCAGCGCGCGCTGCAACGCGGCCTACCTCTATGCGGCCGCGGGCCAAGGCGAGTCGACGACCGACCTCTCGTGGGACGGCCAGACGATGATCTACGAGTGCGGCGAACTGCTCGCGGAGGGCGACCGCTTCCCCGACGGCCCGCGCCTCGTCGTCGCCGATATCGACCTCGACCGGCTGCGCCAGGAGCGGCTGCGCCAGGGCACCCACGACGACAATCGGCGTACCCACGCCGATCGGGTGGAGGGCTTCCGGCAGATCGAGTTCACCCTGGAGCCGCCGTCCGGTGACGTCGGCCTGCGGCGCAAGGTGGATCGGTTCCCGTTTGTGCCCGACGATCCCGCTCGGCTCGCGCTGGATTGCTACGAGGGCTACAACATCCAGGTCTCCGGCCTGGAGAAGCGACTGAGCGCCATCGGCCAGCCCCGCATCATCATCGGGGTCTCCGGC
>JBAQXA010000258.1:0-14680 GCA_049299195.1 Nocardioides sp. | reverse complement strand
GTCGGCACCCACGGGTCTGACTCCCAGTCGGCCTGGTCACCCTCGGGTTGCACGTCGTGGTGGGCATAGAGCAACACCGTGGGGGCCCCGGCTGGGCCCGGCTTGGTGCCGATCACGGCGGGCTGGCCGCCGGCCTCGAGGATCTCGACCAGGGCCTCAAGATCACGGCGGATGCCGGGGAGGACGGCGGCGAGGCGGGTGCGAAGGTCGGCGAGATCGGGTGCGTTCACCCCGGCAATCTATCGCCGCGGGAGGGACTTCTCAGCGGCGGTGCTTGGGAGTGCGGGCGTGCCGCCGCCACGCGACGACCGTCAACAACATGATCAAGCCCAGCAGGCCAAAGATCAGCGGGAGCGAGGGTTGGGCAGCCGCGGCCTGCGCCAGCGGCTGGTCGGCGTTGGCCGCGATGGCGCGGAAGATCTGGAAGCCACAGAGCGCGGCTACCGAGGTGAAAAGCACAAGGACCCGGCGCCTGGAAGGGCCCTTGAACTCGAAACTGGGGGGCATTACATCGACCTTTGCGGTGGGGGGATCCGCGACGTGTGGGGGGCACGTGGGCGTGACCGTAACACGGCAAAGTTGACAAATTAAGAGGTTTGTCCAATTTTCGTATTTGCTGGTTTCACTACCAGGAACTCGGGGTCCGCGCGGGTCTGACAGGATGCCGCCATGACTGGTGATCTGACCGTGGGTGGGACGGCTTCTGGGGCGGCTTCTGGGGGGAGTTCTGGGTCAACTTCTGGGCCAACTTCTGGGCCGACTTCTGGGGAGGGCGACGGTTCCTCGACGCTGGCGCATATCGAGCTGACCGAATCCTTCGCCGCCCACAACTACCACCCGCTGCGGGTGGTGCTCGCGAGCGGCGACGGCGCCTGGGTCACCGACGTCGACGGCCGGCGCTACCTCGACTGTCTGGCCGGCTACTCGGCGCTGAACTTCGGCCATGGCCACCCGCGGCTGCTGGCCCGGGCCCACGCCCAGCTCGACCGACTCACGCTGACCTCCCGGGCCTTCTACAACGACCAGTTGGGCCCCTTTGCGCAGGCGTTGTGCGAGCTGACCGGCAAAGACATGATGCTGCCGATGAACTCCGGCGCGGAGGCGGTCGAGACCGCGATCAAGGTCTCCCGCCGCTGGGGCTATCACGTCAAGGGGGTGCCGGAGGCGCGCGCCAAGATCGTCGCGATGGAGGGCAACTTCCACGGCCGGACGACCACGATCGTGTCGTTCTCCACCGACGCGGTCGCCACGACCGGCTACGCGCCGTACACCCCCGGCTTCGAACTGGTGAAGTACGGCGACCTCGACGGCTTGCGGGCAGCGGTCGACGACAACACGGTCGCCGTGCTGCTGGAGCCGATCCAGGGCGAGGGCGGCGTCGTGATCCCGCCGGGGGGCTTCCTGCGCGAGGTGCGCGCGGTGTGCAACGAGCGCAATGTGTTGATGGTCGCCGACGAGATCCAGTCGGGGCTCGCCCGCACCGGGCGGACCTTCGCGTGTGACCACGAGGGCGTCGTGCCCGACATCTACATCCTCGGCAAGGCGCTCGGCGGCGGGCTCTACCCCGTGTCCGCGATCGCCGCCGACGGCGACGTCCTCGCCGTCATCACCCCGGGCTCGCACGGCTCGACCTTCGGCGGCAACCCGCTCGCGGCCGCGATCGGCCACGAGGTCTGCCAGATGCTGGCGACCGGTGAGTTCCAGGAGCGCGCGGCCGCCCTCGGCGCCTATCTGGAGGCGGGGCTGTCCGGGCTCGTCGGCTCCGGCATCGCGGAGTTGCGCGTGCGCGGCTTGTGGGCCGGCGTCGACATCGACCCGGCCGTGACGACCGGCCGGCACGCGAGCGAAGCGCTGATGGCTCACGGCGTACTCGCCAAGGAAGCGCACGGTCAGACGGTGCGCCTGGCGCCACCGCTGGTCGCCACCGAGGCCGACCTCGACGTCCTGATCGACGCGTTCGGGGCCGTGCTGCGCGGCTGAGGTCTCGCCTTCGCGCGGGAGTCAGCCCATCATCGGCTTGAACAGCCTCAGATCATCGGGGCCGGCGGGGACATAGGCCCGGAGCCAACCCGAGCGGAGCGGCCCCATCGTTTCGGGATTGACCGGTGCGAGCAAGGCGCCCCGAGGAACCCCGAATGCGATCTGGCGGCAGTCCGAACCGGTGGAGATCACATCGGTGGTCGCCCACTCCCGACCCAGCCCCCACCTGAGCACCACGAGTTGTTGGCTCGGGTCGGAGCACTCGCCGAAGGGGTCATAGAGGGCCGAGTGGTGGTCGACCGCGGTCACATAAGCCGCAACGGCAGCGCCGTCGATGCGCTGAGACCACATCAGGTAGCCGTTGCCCTTCTTGGAGCCGAAGCGGTAGGCGCATACCGAGAGCGAGTCTGGGAAGCCGGCCTTGGACCCAGTTCCGGACGCCTGCACCCGCTGAGCGAGGCGCGCCGCACATCCGTTGTCGTCGGTATCGACGGCCGCGGCGCTCGCAATAATCTGGTCGCGGAGATCGGGGTCGCGGGTGGTGACCGTCACGCGCTGGCCGCCGACGTCGACGGTTTCTGCGGTGAAGCCACCGTCGAGTTCGCGCACGCCGAGGGGGGCAAAGGAGCCGAGCCAGACGTAGTCGACGCTGGTCTCCAGATCGATCGTGGACCCCACACACATATCGGTCATGAAGTCAGGTCGGCCGACGAACGGCGTGTCCTTAGGCTCAAACTCGTACTTCGTCGAGCCCGGCACCACGTAGGCATGCTTGCCCGCGCAGTCCAAGACCGCCTCGTCGCCGGTGGCCCCGAAGCCAGTGCTGGTTGGCGCTCCCCCCCAACCCCACGACTCGGGGACGCGCAACTGGACCCCTGCGTAGGACTCCAGGCGCCAGCCGGCGTAGCCCTCGTCGGCGCTCGCTGCGGAGTTGGGGGCGCCGGGTGTGGGATCGGGCCGGTCGGGGGTTTGGCCCGTCCAACGCATTGCCGCTCCTCCCACGGCCACGGCGATAACGGCCGCAGCCGCCGCGAGCGGCTGCCACCGCCTCCGACGCTGGCCGGCGGGGGTCAGGATCGGAGCGGCTTCGATCTCGTCGGCGTTGAGGTGCAGGCCGCGGCGCATCGCCGCCTCAAGGGCTTCGAGGTCTGGGGTGGTGTCGGGGGTGGGGTTAGGTTCGGTCGGGTCGGTCATGATTCCTCCGCGTTGATTTCACCGAGCGCATCGCGTAGCGCGAGCAGCCCTCGGTGCACACTGGCCCGCGCCGCGGCCGGGGAGACGTCGAGCAGCTCGGCGATGCGGGCGTAGTCGAGGTCTTCGTAGTAGCGCAGCACCACTGCGGCCCGCGCCTGTTTCGGCAGGGCCGCACAGGCTCGCCAGACCGCGTCGGCCAGTTCGAGGTCGGGGCCGGTGAGCGAGCGGCGTACGGGATCGGGGACGGGTGTCTCGCGGCGAGTGCGCCGCCAGCCGGAGATGTGCGCGTTGACGATCATGCGCCGGACATAGCTCTCCGGGTCGCGGGTCGTGGAGACCGAGGGCCAGCGCTCATAGGCCCGGGTGAGCGCATCCTGCATCGCCTCCTGACCGGCCTGCTGGCTGCCGGTCAGTAGGTAGGCGAATCGAGTCAGTGACTGCTGGCGGGCCGCGAGCCAGGCCTCGAACGCGGGCGCGGTGGGGCGGCCGAGGTCACTCGTCACGGCACCATCCATGCACAACACACGCCGGGGAGCGCGGGTTTGTGACGTTGGGGGGCGAGATTTTCGGTGGCTTAGTGGGTGCCGGCGAGGTTGAGCCCGATCACGCCGAGGACGATCAGGCCGAGGCTCGTGGCTTTGAGGAGAGTCATCGGTTCGTCAAGGAAGTAGTAGGCGACGACGGCAACGAGGGCGGTCCCGGCGCCGGACCACACGGCATACGCCACGGCCACCGGGAGGGTGCGGACGATGATGCTGAGCAGCACGATCGCGGCGGCATAACACCCCAACACGAAGGCCGACCAGCGCAGATCGGTGAACCCTTCGGTCCGCGGCAGCGAGGCCGTGCCGGCGACCTCGACGGCCACCGCGATGAGCAGCAACACCCAGGCAAGCACAATCTCGGACCTTTCCGCGGGGGGAGGGCTTGAACCTACCGGCTCTGGCGGGCGCAGCGCGGGGGCGCTCAGGCGTCGGCGACCAGCGGGAGGTAGGGCGCCAAGTCGGCGCGCTCGCCGCTGGCGGAGATGCGGTCGCCGTCGACGGCGTCCTCCCAGGTGAGGTGACCGGTGGCGAGGGCGATCCAGACCGCGGCATCCATCTCGACGACGGCAGGCGGCGTGCCGCGGGTGTGGCGGATGCCCGGGATCGCCTGGACGGCGGCGTAGGGCGGGACCCGCACCTCCACGGACTTGCCCGGCGCCTGAGCGACGAGCTGGGCCAGGAAGTGCTTCACGAGGAGCTTCGTCTCCGCTCGCGTAGCCCGGCCTTCGTGATGCGCGGCGAGCGCGGTGGCGATGTCAGCGGTCTCGGCGCCCGGCCTGCCCATGCCTACTCCTACGTTTGCGCTCGCTGGTCGTCGTTGTTGCTGCACGAATGCTGAACCGTTTGCCCCTCGCGACCTTGCTCCCCGCGGGGACGGGCGGCAGCGGTGGCAAACGGTTCAGCATTCGTGCACCCACCCTGTCATCCGGGGGCGCTTGCGCCTCGCGCTGGGCCGCCTTAGCCGCTGGCGATCGAGTCGAGCAGGCGCAGCTGCGTCGCCCAAGCATCGCTCTCGGGGTCGATGACACCGAAGTGGCCACCCTCGACCTCGACGAGGGACGCTCGACCGCCCGCGGTGTTGGCGCGCTCCACGTACTTCTCGGCCTGCCGAAACGGCACCAGGTCGTCGTCGTGCGCGTGGACACACCACACCGGGACCTCAAGCGGCAGCTGTCGCGTCGGATCGACCCTGTCGTAGCGGGGGCCAGGTGCACCCACGAAGTTGGCGACGGCCTCGGTGCCCAAGGCGTCGCGGTAGGCCGCGGCCAGGTTGGCAACGCCGGCTTGGCTGATGACGGCTCTGACGTCGACCCGAGCGGCGGCCCAGCGCGGGAAGCGTCGTCGCGCCGCCGACCAGAGGCTCAGGTGTCCGCCGGCTGAGTGCCCGATGGCCACGACCCCTCCCCGCGTATCGACGTCGAGCGCCGGATCAGCCAGGAGATCGATAGCTGCGGAGATGTCATCAAACGTCTCGGGGTAGCCGCCCCCGTTGCCGACTCGACGGTATTCCGGTGCCCAGGCCACCCACCCCCGGCTGGCAAGGTCCGCTGCAAGCGGCTGGGCATATTCGACGCCGTATTGGGCCTTCCAGAAGCCGCCGTGGATGACGACAGCCACACCGATGGGTTCGGCCTCCGGGCGAGAGAGCAGGCCGAAGTGTGACGGGTCCTCACCATAGGTGTGGCGGGTGAGGGTGGTGAGGCCGTGCGCGGCCGATGTTGCTGGAGCCGATGGGTTCGGTGTTTGGTCCACTTGCGGATCATCCTTCTGCTCAGCACATGCCGACACGATCAACCCCGTGGCGCTCGCCGACGCAGCGCCAAACAACTGTCGCCGGGACAACACGCTAGGAGGGTTCGAGCTCACCGAGTGGCTGACCGTCGGCCTCGAGCCCTGGGATCTCTCCATCCACCCACACATCGACTACGCCCAGCACGTTGAGTCCACGTTCCGCCACGCGGACCAAGACCGTGGCGCGGGTCTCATCCTGGCGAGCCACCTCGACGCCGGCGGAATCGGTAATCACAACCTCATTGGCTAGCCAGGTCATGCGGACGTCCCAGGTTTGGGGCGACTTCGTGACGCGAACCAAGCGGGGCTTGACGATCCGGATGTCCCCCACCGTCACGATCAGGTCGTCGCTCCGATAACCCTCGATCGAGGCCTCGGCGTTCGCGCAGAGTGGCTCGGTGAAGCACGCCCAGTGACGCCCCAAAGTGTCGATCCAGCCACTGCGTAGGGCGTAGGGGTATTCCTCCCCGATGACGAACGCCGCGAACTTGACCGCGTCGCGGCGACCCACCGTGCCGTCGATAGCCGGAGGGGACGGCGGCTCTATTTCCAGTCGTGGATCCGGTGACGACGCCGCATCCGACTGCGCGCTAGGGCGATCGACCTGGGGCTTCTCGGGTTGACCGGCGCAGCCGGTCGCAGCCACCAGCGCGAGGCCCGCAGCCATGACGAAGGTGCCCCTCATCCGAGTGCCTCCGGCAGGGTGCGGGTCCAGGCTTCACGTAGTTCGCCCAGGGTGATGGAGAACTCGTCGTCGACGACGAGGGCGTCGCCGCCGGTCTCGCCGAGGTCACCGACTAGGACCCCGAGGCCGGCGGCCATCGTCACGAAGGCCTCCACCTTGTCGGGGGCGACCGACACGATCGCGCGGTGGGCGGACTCCGCGAAGAGGCCGATGAAGGGGTCGCCCTCCAGCCGCACGCGGGCGCCGACGCCGTTGCGCAGGCACGCCTCGACGAGCGACTGGGCCAAGCCCCCCTCGCTCAGGTCGTGCGCGCTCGCGAGCAGCCCCGAGCGGCCGGCGTCGGCAAGCAACCGGCCGAGATTGCGCTCATCGGCGAGGTCGACGCGCGGCGGCATCCCCCCGAGATGGCCGTGGACGACGTGCGCCCACTCCGAGCCGGAGAGCTCCTCGCGCGTCTGCCCAAGGTGCAGGATCCGGTGGCCGGCGCCCACGAAGCCGCTGGGCGTACGCCGGGTGACATCGTCGATGACGCCCAGTACGGCGACGACCGGCGTCGGCAAGATGGCCGTGTCGCCGGTCTGGTTGTAGAGCGACACGTTGCCGCCGGTGACCGGGATCCCGAGCGCCAGGCAGGCGTCCTTAAGACCGCGGCACGCTTCGGCGAACTGCCACATTACGGCGGAGTCTTCGGGGGAGCCGAAGTTGAGGCAGTCCGAGATCGCGAGCGGCGTTGCGCCGGAGGCGGAGACGTTGCGGTAGGACTCGGCCAGCGCGAGCTGAGCCCCGGTGTAGGGGTCGAGCTTGGCGAAGCGGCCGTTGCAGTCGGTGGCGACGGCGACGCCGAGGTTGGTCTCCTCGTCGACCCGGATCATGCCGGCGTCCTCCGGCTGGGAGAGCACGGTGTTGCCGCGGACGTAGCGGTCGTACTGGTCGGTGATCCACGACTTGTCGCACAGATTGGGTGAGGCGGTGAGCCGCAGCAGCGTCGCCCGCAGCTCCTCGCCGCCGGCCGGCCGGGGCAGCGCCTCGGCGGCGTCGGCCTGCAACGCGTCTTGCCACTCCGGTCGCGCGAAGGGGCGGTGATAGGTAGGCCCGTCGTGGGCCACCGAGCGCGGCGGTACGTCGACCACGCGCTCGCCGTGCCAATCGATCTGCAGCCGTCCGGTGTCGGTGACTTCGCCGACGACAGTTGCGTCGACCTCCCACTTGACGCAGATCTCTAGGAAGCGCGCGACATCGTCCGGCTCGACGACGGCCATCATGCGTTCTTGGGACTCACTCATCAAGATCATTTCCGGCGCGAGCGTGGAGTCGCGCAACGGCACCCGGTCCAGCTCCACGTGCATGCCGCCGTCGCCGGCCGAGGCCAGCTCAGAGGTGGCGCAAGAGAGGCCGGCCCCGCCGAGATCCTGGATGCCGGCGACCAACCCCTCGGCGAAGAGTTCGAGGGTGCACTCGATGAGCAGCTTCTCCATAAACGGGTCGCCCACCTGGACGCTGGGCCGCTTGGCCGGGCCGTCCTCGGAGAAGGTCTCCGACGCGAGCACCGAGACGCCACCGATGCCGTCGCCGCCCGTCTTGGCGCCGTAGAGGATCACCTGGTTGCCGGCGCCGGAGGCCTTGGCCAGGTGGAGGTCTTCATGGCGCAGCACGCCGACACAGAGGGCGTTGACCAGCGGGTTGCCCAGGTAGGTCGGGTCGAAGACCGCTTCGCCGCCGATGTTGGGCAGGCCCAGGCAGTTGCCGTAGCCACCGACGCCGGCCACGATCCCCGGCAGCACCCGGTGGGTGTCCGGCTCGTCTAGCGGGCCGAACCGCAGCGGGTCCATGACCGCGACGGGGCGGGCGCCCATGGCGAGGATGTCGCGCACGATGCCGCCGACGCCTGTCGCGGCACCTTGATAAGGCTCCACGTAGGACGGGTGGTTGTGGCTCTCGACCTTGAAGGTGACGGCATAGCCCTGGCCGATGTCGATCACGCCGGCGTTTTCGCCGATGCCCGCGAGCATCTTGCCGACCGGGGTCTCCTGAGGGATCTCGGAGAACTGCTTGAGGTGAACCTTGCTGGACTTGTAGGAGCAGTGCTCGGACCACATCACCGAATACATCGCCAGCTCGCTCGAGGTGGGGCGACGCCCGAGGATCTCGCGGATCCGGGTGTATTCGTCGGCCTTGAGGCCGAGGTCAGCCCAGGGCTGCTCCCGGTCGGGGTCGCGCTCGGCCAGGGCAACGGTGTCCAGCGATGTCACCCGCTCAATCTACCGGCGGAGGCGGGTTCGACCCGGCGGCGCCCCGAGGGATGGCAGATGCCCGGCTCGTTGGGGCGAGTGGGGCTAAAGTGACACCTACGTGTCCGCGACCCGGCCCTTCCCCAAGCACAGGCCGCTGGAGAGAACACCATGCCCCTTGATTCAGACCGCTCAGTTTCGCATCGCTCAGCACTCGGTCGTTCGCTACCGGGCCGCTCGCTACCGGGTCGTTCGCTGATCGCTTCGGCCCTCGCCTGGGCGTTGGCCATGACCCTGGCCGTGCTCGCGGTGCCCGGCCCCGCGGCATACGCCGGCAATAAGGCGACGCCGCGCAACTTCACCGGCTACGGCTTTGACCAGTGCCTCACTCCGACGCAGGAGAAGATGGACGTCTGGCTCGAGTACTCGCCGTTCCTCGCCGTCGGCATCTATATCTCCGGGGACTCGCGCGCGTGCCGCGATCAACCCAACCTCACTCCGACCTGGGTGGCGACGCAGTTGCAGAAGGGCTGGCGGCTGCTGCCGATCACGCTCGGGCCGCAGGCGTCGTGCCTCGATCGCTTCCCGCGGTATGCCGACGACGAGGTGATCGACGACGATCCGGGCGTGGATGGGCAATACCGCAACGCCCGGCTGCAGGGCCGCGCCGAGGCGGTTAAGGCGGTCGCGGCGGCCCAGGCGCTGGGCATCGTGCCCGGCAGCACGCTGTGGTACGACCTCGAGGGCTTCGACGACAACCAGACCGATTGCCGTGAGTCGGCGCTCGGGTTCATCAGCGGCTGGTCGCTGCGCTTGCGGCAACTCGGCTATGTCTCCGGGGTCTATTCGAGCGCGGGGTCGGGCATCGAGATGCTCGACAAGGCACGGGTGGAACGACCCGGCGACTTCGTGCTCCCGGAGTATCTCTGGATCGCCCGCTGGGACCTGCTCGCGAACACGTCCACGTCGTACATCTCCGAGGAGGGGTGGAACCCGCACCGCAGGATCAAGCAGTACCAGGGCGGCCACGACGAGACCTGGGGCGGCGTCACCATCAACATCGACCGCAACTTCCTCGACGTGGGCAAGGGGTCGGTCGCCGCGCCGGAGCGGCACTGCCGGTCGGTGCAGATCGACTTCCCGACCTATCGGGCGCTCAAGGTCGGCAAGAAGCGGCCCTACTACGCGCTGGCGCTCAAGTGCCTGCTCAAGGAGCGCGGCTATTACAAGGGCAAGCTGCGCTATGGCTATGGGCCGGGGATCGTGCGGGCCGTCAACCGCTGGCAGGCCAAGCACGACTTCGCGGTGCACCCGACCTTTAGCCGGCGCAACTGGATCGGGCTGCTGAGCCAAGGCAAAATGCCGGTGCTGAAGTTTGGCTCGGCCGGCAAGTTGGTCCGCCGCGTGCAGCGCTCGATGAACGCGGCGAAGTTTGGCCCGCTCGAGATCACCGGCGTCTATGACGTCCCCACCGTGCGCGCGGTGCGGGCCTGGCAGAAGTCGGTCGGCGTCCCGGTCACCGGGGTCATCGCCCCCGCTTCGTGGGCCGCCCTCCACTCCGGCCGCCGCTGACGCTGGTGGGTGGGTTTGCGGGGGTCGGTTTCCCCGGTTGGCCGCGAAATTGCCCGGCTAGCAGACAAAACTTCCCGGGCTAAGCGCCAGCTTTGCCTGCCCGGTGTGACGGGTGGGGGTGCTGGGACGTGTCGATGAGGGAGCCGCACGGGTCGTGGACGTGCCGTTCCGGTCGTATGCCGCTCGCCGCGGCCGCGACCCTGTCGGCCACAAGCGGGGGTGACGCCAGATGCGGCTCGCTGCGGCGACGACCACCCCCGAGGCCGCTCTGCCGCTACGCGAAGACCGCCGCCGCCAAGCTCGTGAAGAAGGGGAGGCCGTCCGTGCCGCAGCCGGTCAGCTCCTCCACGGCGTGCTCGGGGTGCGGCATCAGGCCGACGACGTTGCCGCGCGCATTGGTGACGCCGGCGATGTCGCGCAGCGAACCATTGGGGTTGTCGTCGAGATACCGCGCGACGACGAGCCCCTCGCCTTCGAGCCGATCCAGCGTCGCCACGTCGGCGACGAACCCACCCTCGCCGTTCTTGAGCGCAACGGTGATCTCAGCGCCCGCGGCATATCCGGCGGTCCAAGGCGTGCGGTTGTTCTCGATGCGCAGCCGCTGATCGCGGCATACGAACTTGCGGTGGTCGTTGCGAATCAACGCCCCGGGCAGCAGATGGGACTCGCAAAGAATCTGAAAGCCGTTGCAGATGCCGAGCACCGGCATACCTCGCCCGGCGGCGGCAACCACCTCGGTCATCACGGGCGCGAACCGGCTAATCGCCCCGCAGCGCAGGTAGTCGCCATAGGAGAAACCGCCCGGGAGAATCACCGCGTCGACCCCCCGCAGGTCGGCATCGCCGTGCCACAGCGCGACGGCTTCGTGCCCGCCGATGCCCACCGCGCGGCGCGCGTCGGCGTCGTCGAGCGAGCCGGGGAACGTGACCACGCCGACCTTCATGGTCAGCGGCCCTCTTCGTGGGCGATTTCGCTGACTGAGTGGGCTTCGACGTGAACTTCGAAGTCTTCGATGACCGGGTTCGACAGCAGCGTCTCAGCCATCTTGTGCACCTCGGCGAGG
Organism: Nocardioides sp.; assembly: GCA_049299195.1. GTDB lineage: Bacteria > Actinomycetota > Actinomycetes > Propionibacteriales > Nocardioidaceae > Nocardioides. Next base: position 3,622 of record JBAQXA010000258.1, on the reverse strand, counting down.
CGCGCGTCGGTCAGTTCGCCGTCGAGTTGGATCTCGAAGCGCTTGCCCTGGCGGACGTCGATCACGCCCTCGAAGCCGAGCCGCGGCAACGCTCCCTGAACCGCCTTGCCCTGGGGATCGAGGATCTCCGGCTTGGGCATTACATCGACGACGACTCGGGCCACAGCGCACTCCTTGGTGGCGGATGGGGTGGTATGCCGGGCGCTTGCGGTGGCGCTCGGGCCCTGCGTGGGCATTCCGAAGTCTAGTCGCCGGTGGGGCAGACTGCTGCCATGGCAACGCCCGCGAACCGCCGCCAAGTCAGCGCCGAGCGACTCGCGCTGGAGTTCCCCCAGTCGCTGGCCGTCTACGACACCTATGAGCAGGCGCAGCGCACCGTCGACTTCTTGTCCGACCGCGAGTTCCCGGTGCAGAACTGCATGATCGTCGGCACCGATCTGAAGAAGATCGAGCGCATTACCGGGCGCGTGACCACAGGCAAGGTTGCGCTCGGCGGGCTGCTGTCCGGGCTGTGGTTTGGGGTGTTCGTTGGGCTGGTGTTCTCGATCTTCACCCGCAACGAGACGGGCCCGGTGCTCGCGCAAACGGCGATCTTTGGCGCGCTCTTCGGCGTGATCTGGGCGCTTGTTGGCTACGCCTTCACCCGCGGCGCCCGCGACTTTTCCTCGGTAACAGCGGTGGTGGCGACAAAGTACGAGGTGCTCGTCGAACACCGCCACGCGGTCCAGGCCCGCGAGCTTCTCGCCGAACTGCCTGGCTCGCTGCCGAACCCGTTCTCGGGGTAGGTGCTGGGCGCGGCGGGTCGGGGTGGCTGCGGCGGGGTGGTGGGTGCGGTGGCGATGGCGCCGTGTCGCTGACCTTGGGTATCGCTGACCTGGGCGGCTCATCGGTGGTGGCTGTCGGTCCTTGTGGGGCTGATTAGTGCCACCAGGTGGCACCAATCGCCCCCAATAGCGTGGCGCGGTTGGCCGGTGCGGCGCTGGCGTGGGCCGCCCACGGCGAGCGGGCGGCATACCTCTGAGGGAGGCAACACCAGACACACCTGTCACACCGAGCGGGCAATCCTGTCGCTTAGCCCGGGAAGTTTTGCCTGCTGGCAGTGCAATTTCACGGCCAACCGGGGAATCCGACGCCCGGCTAGCTCAGCTCGCGCTTGAGGATTTTGCCGGTGGCGGTCATGGGGAGGGTGGGGACGATTTCGACGACGCGGGGGTATTTGTAGGCGGCCATCTCTTCGCGCGACCAGGCGACGAGGTCGGGGCCGGTGGTGGTGGCGCCGGGCTTGAGGATGACGAAGGCCTTGACCTCCTCGCCGTGCGACTCGTGGGGTACGCCGATCACGGCGGCGAGGCTGACATCGGGGTGCGTCATGAGCACCTCTTCGATCTCGCGCGGATAGACGTTGAAGCCGCCGCGGATGATCATGTCCTTCGAGCGGTCGACGATGTAGTACCAGCCGTCGGCGTCCTTGCGGCCGAGGTCGCCCGAGCGGAACCAGCCATCGACGATCGCCTCCGCGGTCGCCTCGGGTCGCCCGTAGTAGCCCTTCATGATGTTGGGTCCCTTGATCGCGATCTCGCCGATCACGTCGTCGCCTTCGGGCAGGTCATCACGCCGCCCTGGGTCGGGGCTGATCAGCTTCATCGAGACCTCGGGGATGGGCCGGCCGATCGAGCCGACCCGCACCTGCTCACCGAGCGGTGAGAAGCTCGCCACCGGCGAGGTCTCCGAGAGGCCATAACCCTCGAGGATCGTGACCCCAAAGCGGCGCTCAAACTCCTTGTGCACCTCGACCGGCAACGCCGACCCACCGGCGGCCGCCACCCGGAGGTTGGCCGCGATCTCCTGCACGTCGACCCCGCTGCCCTCCAGCGCCCCGAGTAGCCCCCAATACATCGTGGGTACGCCGGCGAAGAAGGTCACGCGTTCGGCCGCCATCAGCTTCAACGCGGCGTCGGCCTCAAACCGCGGCAACAACACCACCCGCCCGCCGTAGGCGAAGCCGCCGTTCATGATCACGGTCTGCCCGAAGGAGTGGAACAGCGGCAGCACGCACAGGAGCGTCTCCGGGTCCTCGGCATCAGCGCCGAAGAGCGCGGCGCCGGCCGTGGCGTTGGAGTACATGTTGCGGTGCATCAACTCCGCACCCTTGGGCTGCCCGGTGGTGCCGGAGGTGTAGAGGATCACCGCGGTGTCGTCATCGTCGACGGCGATCGACTCAAACGCCGGCGACTGCCCCGCCAGCGCCTGCCCCAGCGTCTCGGCGCCCTCGATCGGCGACGCCGCCGACGGATCGGCCGTGATCAGGAAGAAGTCGCGACAGCCGGGCGCCCCCGCGAAGCCCTCGTGTCCCTCCGCGCCGATCGGCAGTTCGGGGCTGCCCTGGAAGCAGAAGTAGGCAACGGCGTCGCTGTCGGCCAGGTGATAGGTCACCTCACGGGCCTTAAAGAGCACATTGAGTGGTACGACGGTCGCCCCCGCCTTGAGGATGCCGTAGTAGACGATCGGGAAATAGGGCAGATTGGGGCAGCTCAGCGCGACCTTGTCGCCCGGCTGAATCCCCCGCGCGACCAACAGGTTGGCGATCTGGTTGGCAGCGCCGTTGATCTGGGCGTAGGTGAGCCGGAGCTCCCCGAAGACGACTGCTTCGCGCTCGGGATAGCGCTCGGCGGAGTCCTCCAGCAGGCGGGCAAGGTTGGCCACGGTGGGTCCCTTCGATCGACGTTGGACCAACCTAGCCAGCGGCACCGACTTCGGGAAGGGACGCCCCCGGCACTTCCCCGGCACAGCCAACGCGGGCACCCGAGAGCACGCCCCCGAGCGCTCCCCCACCGGCATGGGCCAGGATTGGCCCGTGGCGAAACCGGCGAAGCGAGTCCTGGTCGTCGACGGCGCCAACGTCGTCGGCGCCAACCCCGACGGCTGGTGGAAGGACCGACCCGGTGCCGCGGCCCGCCTGCACGACAGCCTCCTCGTCGGCGATGCCGGGTATGACGAGGTCGTGCTCGTCCTGGAAGGCCAGGCCAAGCAGGGTGTGCGGCCCGGCCGGGACGCCCACGTGCGCACCGTTCATGCCGCGCGCGACGGCGACAGCTCCATCGTCAAGGCCGCCGAGGCCGCGATCGAGGCCGGCCACGACGTCGCGGTCGTCACCGCCGACAGAGCGCTGGCCGGTCGCGTCGAGTTCGCCGGAGCCCGAGTGCACAGCCCCACCTGGCTGCTCGGCCACCTCGACTACTGAGTCCGATCTCGCGGATCAGCCGGACCCCACGGAACAGCCGCGCTAACGCATCAACCGCGCCGCGCGCCGCAGATCCGAGCGCACGGCGGCCGGCGTCAGCGCCGTCATACCGGCACCAAGGAGCCCAAACACTCCGCGTCCCCAAAACTCGATCTCCGCCGTCAGCGCGGTGCGGTCGTCGCGCGCCGGCCGGAAGTGCAGCACCAGCGAAGCCTGCAAGCCGTGCCAGCGGCCGTGTTCGCCCCACTGCCGATTGGGCAGGTAGGACGTGACTTCCAGCAGCGGGCGGGCGCCGACAGCCGTGACGTCGACCCAGGTCGTGCCGAGTTCACCGCCCCCGCGCACCGCGTCGACCGCGCGCAGGCTCGACTGCCATTCCGG
>JBAQXA010000257.1:0-2636 GCA_049299195.1 Nocardioides sp. | reverse complement strand
GTCAAGGCCACGACCGGAATGTCGGCGGCGGCCGCCCGGGCGAGCGCGCTGCGCAGCGACTCGGGCCCGCGACTCGCCTCCAAGAAGAGCCCGATGACGCGCGTCTCCGGCTGGTCGAGGGCCCAGTGCAGGTAGTCACCGGAGGCCGTCACCAACTCCTGGCCGGATGAGACCGCGAGGGAGTATTCGAGTCGCCGATGCGTGCGCAGGAGCGCGGAAAAGACCGACCCCGAGTGGGTCACCAAAGCGATGGGTCCGGCCGGCAGCGTGGTCCGCTCGAGGTAGCCGATCGCGCGGACCCCGTGGGTGGGGTTGACGAAACCCATGCAGCCGGCGCCGACCAGCGGCAGAGGCACCGCGCCCGAGGCGGCTGCGCCTCGCAAGGCCTCGCCGAGCCCATAGGCGCTGCCGAAGCAGACCCCGCCCCCCGCGCCGAGTTCGGCCGCGCGGCGTACCTCATCGGGCAGCGCCCGATCCGGTATGCCGAACAACACCAGGTCCGGGGCCTCGTCGAGATCGTCCAGCGACGGCACACAGTCGCGGTCGTGCACGCGGTTGCGGGTCGGGTGGATGAGGTGGACCCGGTCGACGCCGGTGGAGCGCAAGGCCTCGACGACGAGGCGTTCGCCGAAGCTGCCCGGCCGGTCGCTGGCCCCCACCACCGCGATCGACCGCGGCCGGAGCAGCCGCTCGAGCGAAACGGGCATGATCTTCTGCTTCCTGACCGGCGGTTCAGTCCTCGCTGTTGCGGTAGGTTAGCGAACTGGCTTGCAGCAGCAGAAGCGCGACGCACGAACTGGCCACTCGGGGTCGGTCATTCCGCGCCGTTGGCACCGTAGGACCAGGCGACCGACCCGGCGGTCGCGGGTCACGAGTAGTAGTAGGTAAACGATGGGATCGACCGCGGACACCGCCTCCGGCGACCACCCCGAAGACGACGAGCCCGCAAGTGGGCGGGGTGACGCGCGCCGGGAGCAAATGCTCGTCGCCGCCGCGGAGGTCATCGCCGAGCGTGGCCTGGCCAACACCCGCATCGCCGACGTCGCGGCCCGCATCGGGTCGAGCCCGGCGCTCGTCGTCTACTACTTCGACACCAAGGACAACCTCCTGACCGAGGCGCTGCGCTTTTCGGAGGCGGGCTTCTATCAAGCGGTCGAGGAGTTGTTGACCAAGCCCGCGACGCTGCGCGAGCGCCTGGCGACGATCATCGAGCTGACGTTTGTGATCGAGACCAAGGACCAGGTCAACGGGCAGTGGGGGTTGTGGTTCGACCTCTGGACGCTGGCCTTCCGGCACCCCAAGGTCGCCGCCGATCGCCAGGCGATCGATGACCACTGGCGGCAACTGATCAGTCGGGTGGTGCAGGCCGGCATCGCGAGCGGCGAGATCGATACCGAGCGCGGCATCGACGCCGACTACTTTGCGGTCGCCTGGGCCGCACTCCTCGACGGACTGTCGGTGCAGGTGGCGCTGGGTGACCCATCGGTCTCCGTCGACAAGGCCCGCCGGATCGCGCTCAACTTCGCCCACCGCGAGCTCGGCCTGATCTAGGCAGCGGGCTCCGGGCTCGAGCGGCCGGCCCGCCCAGCGCCCAACCAGGCCCGTTCACCAAGCCCCCCAAGCCCCCCCAAAATGCGAAGAAGCCGCGGCGGGACTAGTTCCGCCGCGGCTCTTCGCTGGTGAGGGTTAGTTGGCCCTAGGACTTAGCGACCGCTCCGGCCGCCTTCTCCGAGATGATGCCGAGCACGTTGCCGATGATCAGCGACACGATGGCGGCGATCAGCAGCTTGCCTCCGGTGTAGCCGGCCGCGACGAAGAGACCCGCCGTCGGGGCGTAGCCGAAGACCTGGCCGGGGATGAAGCCGAGCGCGGGCACCTTGGCGCCCATGATCAGCACGATGATCGCGATGCCGACGCAGAGCGCGCCCGCAAGCGGAATGTTCATGCCGCCACCGGCGAGCTTGCTGAAGATGGTGAGGGAGCCCCAAGCGATGACGGCGCCCCACACGTTGGCGGCGGTCGACTTGGCGATGCCCTCGTTGCCGCCACCGGCGGCATAGAAGCTTGCCCAGGCGACGAAGGTCACCCAGATGACGAAGTAGGCAGAATTGATCTGCAAGGCAGCGCCAGTTGCGATGCCGCCCATGATGCCGATGACGACGGCCAATGCCTCAATGAGTCCCATGCTGCTCCCTTATGAATGTGGACACTCTGATGAATAGGACGCATGCACTCCCGGGAACCCTCCGCCCCCGGGCATGCGCACGCTTCCTACTGGTGGAACTTCGGCACCGATCGCCCCGACAGGGTCGGATAGACCCCCGTTGGCACCACCGGACAACCTGACAGCCCCGGGGGTCTGGTGGAACGAGGCAAGAGGAGCTTTGTTCAGGATTTCCTCAGGAAAGCGACAATCAGGTGTGATCCAGCTCACTACCGCGCGGTAACGGGCAGGAGCCTGAGGGCATCCGCGGCCAACTCGACGGACACCGGATCACCTGGGCGGAGCCACTCCGGCAATGCGCCGGCGTCGTTGGGCAACTCGGCATCCACACGTATACCGGATCCCAGCGCGGGGCACTCGACGAGAGCGTGCGTGCGGGCACCGTGGAAGGTGAGCTCGGTGACGGTGCCTG
>JBAQXA010000256.1:0-3505 GCA_049299195.1 Nocardioides sp. | reverse complement strand
CGGCTGTGGCAGCCGCCCCAAGCGGCTCCTGCCTCGCCCCATCACACCGGGTGGAACGACGATCCGTTGTGCCAGCGGTCCCGCGCCAAGAAGGCTTCGCCGTCGCCCGCGACAGGCACGCGGGCAGCGACTTCCTCGGCCCACCTCGCGGGCGCTCTGGTGAGTTTCCTCCCCGTCGCGTCGACCTACACACCCGCGAGCCCCTACCCGCAAGTGACCGCCTTCCTCGACTCCAGCGACCACGAGGCGGTGACTCTGTCACTGTCGCCCAACCGGCTCGCGCCGTCGTGCAGCGCGGCCACGCCCTGCCACCGGGTCGGTGACGTCACGATCACGTGGGTGCTCGATGTGCCGCCCGATGAGAGTGCGCGGGTCTGGCTGACCCGGGCGGTCGACGGCGGCTTCCTCACCATCGAACACACGAGCCGCGCGGCCGATCCAGCCACCCATGCCTTCCCGGTGGCCCTCGACGACCTCGTCGCGCTCATCACCGACAAGCGGCTCGGCGCGACGTCAGACGCTGGCTTGGAGAGGGCGCAGGACGCGGCAGGCACGTGCCGCCGGTTGCTGCCTCCGACCGACAACGACTAAGCGTCGACTAAGCGTCGGGCCCAGCCTTTGTGGGCCAGCCGTGCTCTCGCGCGGAGTCAGTCCGTGCTCCCCCGCGGAGTCAGTCCGCGCTCTCACCCGGTCGCTCCGCCAGCAGGCAGCGGTAGGCCGCCCGCGCGGCGAGGGCACGCCGCAGCTCAGCCAGGATCTGGGTGAAGAAGTGGTCGCGATAGGCGGCGTCGCTCACGGCATACACCGTGAAGTAGAGGCCGGAGAAGGTCGCCAGGAAGACAGAGACCTGGACCAACTCCACGCTGAACCAGTCCCGCCCGAGGATGGGGTGGAGCTGATCGCTCTGGCCGAGCCAGCTGGCCAGGACGTCGGGGTGCATCGCCACGATGCCGAAGACCAGGAAGAACACAAACACCGAGACCGCCAGCAGGAAGACCTGCACAAACTGCGCGATCAGGAGCACCAGCAGCAGGTTGGCCCGCTCCAGCCGCTCCAGGGGTGCGGTGTCGTCGTCGAGTAGCTCGTCGGTGCTCGCATCGGCCACCGCGGCGAACGGGGTTTCCTGGCAGATCTCGCGGATCTCCGTCGCACCCATCTGCCGGTCGTGACCCTCGAGCTCCTCCGGTAGGCGCACGAGGAGGAAGGCCACTTCGAGCCCGGTGAAGAGCAGGATCGTCAGCCACATCACCCGGCCGTCGAGGCGTGCGGCCACCTGCCAGACCTCGGTATTGATGAAGAGGAACGTGACGAACAGCAAGAGCAGCGGCAGGGCCCGGGTGACGAGCGGCAACAGCAGGCTGAGGCTGTTGAGGGTGCGCTTGATCGCCCAGGTCGCGATCGGGAAGACCCGCAGCGCGAGGGCCGCGTAGGTCAACACCAGGACCAAGAAGAGCTGACTGGAGGCGACGAGGATGTCGTATTTGGGCAGCCACGGGATCCGTAGCAACGCGCCACCGGCGCCGATGGCGATCAGCAGGGCGAGGCCGATGACCGGCGCGGTGCGCGAGGGCGCCGAGCGCCGGGCGACCACCTGGCGGGTCTCCTCCACAAAGTAGGGCAGCCCTTGTTGGTTGAACCAGCGCTCGGCCTCGGCCCGTGCGTTGGCGGGCACCGGGGCGCTCACAACAGCGCTGCCCGGGTCTCGGCGACGTCGTGGCGCATGGCCGCGATCAACTCCTCGATGCTGGCAAACGTGCGCATGCCCCGGAGCCGCTTTACGAAGCAGACTTCGACCTCAACGCCATAGAGTTCGAGGTCGTCGCGGTCTAAGACGAAGGCCTCCACGCGCCGAGCGCGCTCGCCGGAGAAGGTCGGGTTGGTGCCGACCGAGATCGCTGCGGGCAACGCCGCGCCGAAGTCGGGGTGGGTGGCTTCGAGCACCCGCAACCACCCGGCATACACCCCGTCCGCGGGGGTGGCCGCCTGTCCGCGATCGGGCAGGTTGGCGGTCGGGAAGCCGAGTTCGCGCCCGCGCTGGTCGCCGCGCTGCACGATCCCGCGTACGGCGAAGGGCCGCCCGAGTGCCTCGGCTGCGCCCTCGACGTCTCCGGCCGCGAGACAGTTGCGGATGTAGGTGGACGACCACACCTGCGGGCCTCCGTCCAGCGTCACCCCGAACACCTCGAAGCCACGAGTGGGGCCCAGCTCGTGGAGCAGCGCCACGTCGCCGGCGGCGCGTCGGCCGAAGCGGAAGTTGCCACCCACCACGACCGCCCGAGCGTGCAGCAGTTGGACCAAGACGCGGTCGACGAACTCTTCGGGAGACCAGCCGGCCATGTCCAGATCGAACGGCAACACCATCACGGCGTCGGCGTCGGCCTGGTCAAACAGCGGCAACCGCTCCTCGATCGAGGTGAGGATCGGCGGTGCGTGCTCGGGACGCAGCACCGCCATCGGGTGCGGATCGAAGGTGACCGCGACGACCGTCGCCACCCCCAACTCATCAGCAATCCTGCGGCACTGCGCGAGCACGTGCCGGTGGCCGCGATGCATGCCGTCGAAGTTGCCGATCGTGACCACGGTCGACCCGAGGTCAGTCGACCCGAGACCAGTCGACCCGAGATCGGTCGATCCGGGACCGCCTGGCACCTCGGCCAGTGTTCGCCACACCTGCACGGGGTTCAGCCTTTCACACGAAGACCGCCACGGGCCGCGCTCGCACGGCTCCTGGCTCGGTCGGCTCATAGAGTGCAAGGAACGCACCGTCGGGAGCAAACAAGGCGGTCAGACCGGCCAGCTCCCGGTCGATGGGGCGGCCAAATCCCACCGCCGTGGCCTCGTCCGCATCGAGGTCGACGACGGCAAAGGCGGCGCGAGCCGCGGCCTCAAGCGAGGTCGACTCGAACTTCTCGCCGAGCTCGTCCAGCGTGCGCGCCTGAGCCTCCGCAAAGGGCCCCACGGCCGTGCGCCGAAGCGCAGTGAGGTGTCCCCCGGCGCCGAGGGCCGCGCCGAGGTCGCGAGCAATGGCCCGCACATAGGTCCCACTCGAACAGCGCAGCGAGATATCGACGTCCACGAACTCCCCCGCGCGCCGGATCGCGTGGCGCGTCAAGCTGAAAACAGTCACTCGCCGAGCGGCGAGGGTGACCTCTTCGCCGGCACGCACGCGCGCGTAGGCGCGCTGGCCGTCGACCTTGATCGCCGAGACCGCCGTCGGCACCTGGTCGATCTCGCCGCGGAAGGCTTCCAACGCCTGGTCGATCTGGGCGTCAGTCACCGCCGCGGCAGAGGATCCGCCCGTGACTTCTCCCTCGGCGTCGTCGGTCGTGCGCGTCTCACCGAGCCGGATCGTGGCGGCATACGCCTTTTCGGTGAGCATCAGGTGGCCCAAAAGGCGGGTCGCCCGGCCGACACCGAGCACCAACACCCCGGTGGCCATCGGGTCAAGGGTGCCTGCGTGGCCGACCTTGCGGGTGCCCGCCAGCCGTCGGATCTGGGCGACCAC
>JBAQXA010000255.1:0-4471 GCA_049299195.1 Nocardioides sp. | reverse complement strand
GGCGGCGATCGTGAGGCCAAGGACGACCCCGGCAATCTGTACCCACGGGACATCGATCACAAGCGCCGGCAAGCGGGCCTGGGCCGCGAGCACGGGCATGAGGCCCGCCAGCAGACCGGCGGCCACTCCGACGCCGAGAAGCCAGACATACTGGGCCAACAAGGCACCCAAAACCCACGAACGTTTGACGCCCAAGCGACCCAGGTTGTTCACCCACGAACGAATTGCGAGCACCTGCGCCCGGATAGCCGACCACACCAGCAGAAGCACCGCGAGCGCCAGGCCGGCCCCTGAGGCCAACAGCGCTAGGTCAGGGACAGGGGACGCTGGAACGACGTAGATCCATGCGTTCTCTGGATGAATTCCGTGATCGATCAGCGCGGCGCGTACGGCCGCGGCGTCTGACTCGGTCAGGTGCGTATAGATCAATGCCCCAGGGGTCAGCACAGCACCGGCCGACTCGGCACCCCGGTTCAACATGACAACGCCGACTCCCCTGCTGATGGGATCGTTCACTAGTCGAGCGCGTCGTGCCGAAATCACCCGCTCCCAATCCGGATCCTCGCCGTCGGTCAGTGTGAGCTGGCCTTCGCCAAGGCGCACTCCCTCCCCAATGGCAAGTGCCCCTCCAGCTTGAAGAAGCCGCCGATCGTCGGGAGACAGTTGAGTGTCATAGGCGCGCTCAAGATCGGAGACTGACGAGAACGACTGCGCCAACTCGAAAGCGAAGTCGGTATTCACCCCGAGTTGATGCGCTGCGTCGGCTCCACCCGGGGCGACCTTGTCGCTGTGCGCATACCAAGCTTGCACGGGCTCTTGCTGGCCCAGCGACGGGACGGTTTCGGCTGCCCGCCGCACACCGCTAGGCACTGGCAGCGGCGCGGAGCCGTCGTTGTCGAGGATCACCTGGTGCGCAACAGCGGAGACGGCAGCCCTGGCCCGTTGGTCGGCGAGATAGCTCGACAGCGTCGTCACGAACGCAGAGCTGATCGCAATCGACAGTGCGATCAGCGTGGCGGTCGTGGTCATGCGGCCCAGACTGGACGTAAACAGTCGCTTAGTCAGCCTCGAGCGGAGGCCACGATCCGGGAGATGCGCCGCGACCCACGGAACCACCTCTGGAAGGAGAACCGCCGCGACGGCAAGACCGAAAGCGCCGAACCACAGCGCGTCCGCCGACGTGGACATTCGAGTCCAGACCCAAACGCCCAAGGCAGCCAACAGGACGCCCAGCGTGCGCCGGTACTCAGTCCCGCGCTTAGCCAGCGACACGATCCAGTCCGGTTGCGTACGCCTCGGAACGTCGTCTCGGGAGGCGGAGTTCAGAATCAGCCAACCGACTGCTGCTCCAACAGCCAGGCCAACCACTGCCACCAGCACACCGGCGATCGGAAACAGCATCGCTGGTTGCGGGTTCCCGAAGCTCGACGCCGCCAGTCGCGCCGCCACGACTCCTCCCAGCGTCCCCACAACCGCGCCCGCCAGACAGGCGAACCCGCACCAGACCCCCGTGGCGAGCAACATCGACGCCACCGCTGTGTGCCGACTCAGCCCGACCATGACCAGGGTCCGCAATGAGCCACCACTGCGGCGTGCCACCGCAAGGAAGGTGATCATGACCGCAAGCGGCAGCAGCGTGAGCCCAGGCAGCCAGAAGCTCATTGGGGAGGCTCGCGTCCACGGCGTGTCCGCCGTGCGCGCGACACGGTCGCGATCCCACGTGGCCGCCACCACCTGGTCCAACACAGCCTGTGGGTCACGAAGGGAGTCCACGGGATCCAGCTCGATCAGGACGTCTGCGAGGATCCGTTGGCTTGCTAGGAGGTCGGCGTGCTCTGGGAAGGACACCCGGATCGATCCGGACAACTGGCTGAGCTCGGCGTTACCTCCGGGCAGCGCGGCCCAGGTGCCCATGCCCGCAATGACGCGGGTCTCGCGATAGGTGGTCCCGTGCCCAACACCGACGACCGTCAGGGCGCGTTTGTCTCCCAAGACGGGGATGCTGTCCCCGACCTCAACGCCAGCTTTCTCCGAGATAACCGCCACCTCGCCAGGCTTGCGTGGGAAGTCACCCGAATCCAGGGAAAACCGTCGGCCGAGCTCGGTGGAGCTCCGATTTGACTCTGAGTAGACCAACAAGTCTTTGACAATCCCCGGAGCAGGGAAGTCTTGATGTTGAAGGTCGACTACGAAGCCGGAATCGCGCTGGACTAATAACTCGGACAATTCCATGGCCGTCGAATCTCCCGCAGGGACCACTGGGTCCTGAAGTAGGACGAATCCAGGCCTTGAGCCGAGTTGGGCATCCACCTCCTGCGAGCCGGTGAGAGTTTGCGAATCAAAGAAGATGTTCCCACCGAATGCGAACGCCGCGACAAGGCCCACGCCTAGCGCTCCCGAAGCAGCCCCGATTCTCGGAAAGAATCTCCTTGCAAGCAGGAAGATATTCACTGGGCTGATTCATCTCCCACAATGACACCATCGAGCATCTCTACCCAACGGGTGGCATACTCCCGGGATCTCGGATCGTGCGATGCAATGATCACCAACACGCCTGACTCCGCAAGCCCACGTAGCAACTCGAAGATGGCGAGGGCGTTCTTGGTGTCAAGAGCCCCAGTCGGCTCGTCAGCCAAGAGAATGACTCGGTTTCCGCTCAGTGCGCGCGCAATTCCCACTCGCTGTCGCTGCCCACCACTCAGCTGACTCGGAAATCTGCGATCCAAACCCTCCAGGCCCACGAGCGCGAGCAGTTCACCCGCCTCGCGCAGGGCCACATCCGTGGAACTTCCACCTGCTTCCAGCGGCAACGCAACGTTTTCCTGTGCTGTGAACTCCTCGATGAGCGCGTCGGTTTGGTGAACGACGCCTACAACCTCGCGCCGCAGCGTAATGCATTCCTCGTCGGAGAGATCGGAAACCTCACGCCCAGCAACCCAGACGCTGCCCTCATTGGGACGATCCAGGCCCGCGATGAGATTGAGCAAGGTGGTCTTCCCCGAGCCGGAGTGCCCAAATAGGCAGATGAACTCCCCTGGGCTGGCAGAAATGTTCGCGCAATCCACTGCAACAACGCGCTCGACACTAGATTCAAAGATCCTGCTCGCGCGTTGCAGGCTGACTATCGCTTCCACTTTTCGCCCCCCGATAGGTGTGTTTGCTGCTCGCAGCCGTTCTCGATCCGCATACTCGACGCCGCGCCTTAATTGAGAACGCGAGGTCGCTGCTGCTCACCTTAGCGCTTGTGAGTCGATCGGCGATGAGGCTCGGATCAGCCAGGTGGGCGACGCCCGCGGAGTCGCCGATAGACGGCGAGTGCGCCACGACCGAGAGCGCTGCCCTCCAGCTTGTGCACGGCGAGCTCGGCCGCCTTGCGCACCGGTCGGCCGTCGGTGCGGGCGGAGCGGACCTCGGCGCGCAGGGTGTCTTCGGCCTCACGCAGGCGCGCGTTTTCGACCAGCAGCGCGCCGATCGCGTCGAGCGCCGCATCGGCGACCTGGCGCGGCCGCGGTCGATCGGGGTCGGCAAAGGTCGCGGCAGGCGGACTGCCGAGCAGATCGTCGAGGTCGCCGTGGACGGCATACGCCCGGGAGCGGAGCTCCTCGACCCACTGCGCATTGAGGTCGCGCGCCCAGGGGTGGACGTCGGGCGGCAGCGCGAGTCGCGGTGAGCTGGTGCGCGCCGAGAGCGTCTGGTGGGCGAGGAGTTCGCGGACGAGCGGGCGATAGTCGGCGGGCTGCACCTGCTTGTTGAAGCGGTAGTTGATGCGCCGGATCAGCGCGGTCTCCGGGGCGCCGAGCGAGGGGTTGGCGCGCTCGGCCGCCGCCTCCAGCGGGATGCCGGTGAGTTCAAACGCGTCGGTGAAGCGTGACCAGAGCTCGTCGGGGGGTGCCCCGGCCGGCGGCACAGTGATCACGTGGACCTGGTCGGCGGGCAGCCCGGCGGCCCAGCGGTCGAGGATCGCCGGGAGCTCCTGCACCGACCAAAACCAAGCGCCGTTGCGGCTGTCGCGGGCGGGGTCCTGGATGCGCTTGATGAACTCGGCGTACTTGAGCACGTGCCGGTGCTTGATGTTCTCCTGCCACTCGGCGGGGATCTGCCGCACCAGGTCACGAGCGGAGATCAGGATGTGGAGCTCGACGTCGCCGAGGCTCTCTCGGGCGCGGGCGACCTGGTCGACGCTCGCGGCGGCGAAGATCTCGTGGCTGATGATCGTGGTGCCGGGCCAGTTGCGGGCCTCGGCGGCGATGGCGTCCCAGGCGCCGACGGCTTCGCGTTCCAGGCCGCCCCAGGGCATGCGCAGGAGGTCGAGGGCGGCCAGGAAGTGGGCGTCGAAGCGGGTTGCCGGGTAGCGGATGCCGTGTTGCGCGAGCAGCGAGCGGTTGCGGAAGAGCACGTCTTGGAGGTGCGAGGTCCCGGTCTTGGGGGTGCCGACGTGGAGCAGCACCCGGCGCGGCGCGCTCATGCTGTG
>JBAQXA010000254.1:0-2654 GCA_049299195.1 Nocardioides sp. | reverse complement strand
ACCTGGTTGAACAGGCTGCGGCGCTCGGCCATCAATAGCCTGATCTTGCGCTCGGCGTGCATCACCGTGGTGTGATCGCGCCCGCCGAAGCTCTGGCCGATCTTTGGCAGTGACAGGTCGGTGAGTTCCCGACACAGGTACATCGCAATCTGGCGGGCGGTGACAAGGACTCTGGATCGAGAGGCGCCCGTCAGGTCGTCGACGGTGACGCCGAAATATTGGGCGGTCTGCTCCATGATCGCCGCGGCTGTGATCTCCGGACCCGCATGGTCTGGCAGCAGGCCGTCGAGCACGGTACGGGTGATCTCCAGGTCCACCGGTGCGCGGTTGAGGCTGGCGAAGGCCTTCACCCGGATGAGCGCTCCCTCGAGCTCACGGATGTTGCTGGAGATCCGGCTGGCGATGTACTCGAGCGCACCTTCAGGAACCTCGAAGTTCTCCTGCTGTCGTTTCTTGCGCAGAATCGCGATCCGAGTCTCGAGGTCAGGCGGCTGGACATCGGTGATCAAGCCCCATTCGAACCTGGAGCGCATTCGATCCTCGAAGTCCTGCAACTTCTTGGGCGGTAGGTCCGAGGTCACAACAATCTGCTTGTTGGCGTTGTGCAAGGTGTTGAACGTGTGGAAGAACTCCTCCTGGGTCTGCACCTTGCCGCTGAGGAACTGGATGTCGTCCACCAATAGCACGTCGACGTTGCGATAGCGGGCCTGGAAGGCGTCGTTGCGGTCGTCGCGAATGGAGTTGATGAACTCGTTGGTGAACTCCTCGGAGCTGATGTAGCGCACGCGGGCGCCTGAGAACAGGGTGCGATTGTAGTGCCCGATGGCGTGCAACAGGTGGGTCTTGCCAAGACCTGACTCGCCATAAATGAAGAGTGGGTTGTAGGCACGAGCGGGTTGTTCGGCGACGGCGACGGCAGCTGCATGGGCGAATCGGTTCGAACTACCTATGACGAACGTGTCGAACACGTACTTGGGGTTCAACCGGTGGCCGTCTTCGGTGTTTCTGGGCTCGCCGGTTCGGCGGCGTCCTGGTCCGCTGCCCATCGCCACGTCCTCGGACCTGGCCCAGGGGCTGTCCGGTGAGGCTGGCGGCAGGCCCGCCGAGTTCGCACTATCCGACTCCTCCTTGGCATACGTGGAGTCGGCCAAGGCGTCGGTTGCGTCCTCGTCAAGGCCCGGCGCCTGCGCGGCGTCCACCGTGATGGCGAGTCTGACATCCCGTTGAAGCGCTGTGGCTAGAGCCTTTCGGACGTAAGGCTCCAGTCGGGTGTGGAGGATGTCGCGAGTGAAGTCGTTGGGCGCCGCGAGAATCACCATGTCGTCCACAACCGTGATAGGTCTGGTCAAGGCGACGAAGGCTCGCTGTTGCGCCGATACCTCGGGATCGCGGGATAAGGCGTCCAGTGCGACGTTCCAGACGGCGGCAAGTTCGGGGTCGGTCTCAGTCATCCCAATCGCCCTTCCGGCCTCGCTGTGGTCGTCCACAGCGATATCCACAGGTGTGGAATATCCTTTTGACACCAACACTTTTTCCATTTCCCGGTGATTCCGATCACGTCTTCGGCCGAAATCCTATGACCTCGGTCACACTGCCTCCTGGGAGCCGCCTGCGCTCAGCGGCGAAAGGCGGTCTCGTGAAGCGGCAGGTGCTCCGCTGCCGCGGGCGGATTGCCGGGAACCGGGGTTGTCCTGTGGATAACTTTGGGATAAGTAGCCGTACTCACACACAGGCGTCTCCCCCGCTTCGAGCAATTGTTCCGCCGATCGTACAAAACGTGACCCTACAGCGGCGTGTCAGACTTGCTTCTGCGGGGATGCCCCGGGTAGGAGGACCCCACCGCGCGGGTTTGGTCTGATGGCGTAGCATTGCCAGAGTTGCGTGACGGCGTGCACGCTTGTTATTCGACCCGTGCAGTTCACCTTTAGTGTTGGCCTCTTCAGTTGGCTCTCGCTGGCGGCCCTACTCACGCCGGCGACGTCGAGCCGGCTGCGACTTCAGGAGTTCCAGACCATGTCCAAGCGCACCTACCAACCCAACAACCGGCGACGGCACAAGAAGCACGGATTCCGTTTGCGGATGCGTACCCGAGCAGGCCGGGCCATTCTTTCCTCGCGGCGTCGCAAGGGCCGCGACTCCATCACGGTCTGATCCGACGTGCTGCCTGCGCCTCGCAGGATGCGACATCGTCTGGAGATCTCGACTGTCGTCCGCTCTGGAGACCGTGCCGGTTGCCGGCTCTTGGTGGTGCACGGTGTTGCTGCCCAGCGGCCCGGTTGTGCTCGGTTCGCTTTCGCGGTCGGCCGGAATGTCGGCAACTCCGTCCAGCGCCACAAGGTGACCAGGAGGTTTCGACACCTCGTCATGGCTGATGTCGACGACTGGGATCAACTGGAGATGGATTTCGTGGTGAGAGCGCTGCCACCTGCCGCCACGGCCAGCAGTGACGAGTTACGGGTGGGTCTGGCCAAGTGCCGGCGCAGACTGGCGCGGAATTTGGATGACACCCTTCGTGGTCATGCCGCCGGGTCCAGTCCATGACTGCCATCCCAAGCCGCGCGCCGGCGACCGTTGGAGCCAGGATCAGAGCGGTCATCGTCTGGCTCGTGCTGCTGCCGATCCGTGGCTACCAGAAATTCGTCAGCCCGCTCACC
>JBAQXA010000253.1:0-3235 GCA_049299195.1 Nocardioides sp. | reverse complement strand
CACTGGCATGGGTCGTCCTCTCCTCGTGTACGGGGAGGGTATCCAGACGCTGCGCCCAGGCAGGACCGGGTTGCGTCACTAGTGCCGATGGCGACCGATCCCGCTGAGGGGAGTGCGTGGGGTGAGTGACGGGACGTGAACGACGTCATCCCTCGTGGGAAAGAGGTTGCACGGGAATACGTTGGCTCGTGAAGGGGAGCGTTCCCGCGCGAAGACTGCATACGGGTGGACGCGGTTGCGCAGACTCCCAGGCGCAAGTCACGGCGCTTAATGGCTCACCTGCCGGCGGCCAGTCCGATCAGCCGGGAGTCGACTCCTCCGAAGGGCAGTCCCGGCGACGTCAGCCCGACGGCACGAAGACGACTCGAACGTTCGGCACGCCTGCGCCACCTGCCTCGTACGAGTAGGTGACGACCCCGACCGGACCGGTGAGCTCGGCGATCCATGCGCCGCCCCCCATGTCCGTCACGCCTGGGGAGGTGAAACCGCCGGAGGTCATCTGATCGATCAGCGACCTCAACTCGGATTCGTCGATTCCTTCGATCAGCAGGTCCCAGCCGCCACCGCGCGGCGTGGTCAGCAGCGTCTCGCCCGCCGGGACGAGCACTGCCTCCGGCCATCCGTCCGGCACGGTCGCCCCCGAGTTCGCTGCCCCAGCGTCGTCACTGCCCTCCTCTGCGGGCACTTCCGGCGATTGGTCTGACGCCGACGCGCCATCGGATGCCACGGGCTGCGGGGCAGCGACGGTGCCATCACCTTCTGTGGACGTTCCACCGCTGCACCCGCTGACAAGCGCTGCCGCGAGGGCCAGTCCGGTCAGGGCGGCCACTACGGCCGGTCGACGGGTGCGGGCTGAAGTGCGTGTCATGTGGTCGTCTCCTTGGGTTGATGGTCCATAGGTGCTAGCAGAGTCCGGCAGCGGCAGCGAGGGTGCGGAGCTTCTTCGCCGGTTGGTTCACCTCAAGTTGGTAGAGGAAGGTCCCGCCCAGGGTGTCGCCGCTGTAGACGAAGTAGCTCGTGACGTTCTTCCCCGTGTCCAGTAGCCCCGACGCGAGGCTGCATCCCCGCTCGTTCAGGATCCCCATGAATCCGGCGTCGGTTGCTGCGTCTGCGTTGGCGATGAAGAAGGGTTGTTCGATCACGACCATCGAGCCTGAGCCGCCGACGTAGTACTTGCATGCCTGGACCTTCTCCCCAGATACGAAGGGGTTCTTCATTCCGTCCCATTCGCCGTACTCGATCCGAGTGACCTTCACCTTCATGATCTGCTCAACGATGCGGTAGTCCATGCAGTCGATGAGGTTCTCGGGGCCAGGCGGCGCGGGCGGATCCGCGGGAGGCTGTGCGACAGGCGGCGACTCGACGTCGGCGGGATCCGGGTCCGGCGTCTCATCGGGAACCCAGTAGCCCACAGGAATCTGGAGGGTCGTCGAGTTGGGGTTTGCCGCCAGCTCCACCGCAGTAGCGATGGCTTCCAAGGTGCCGCCGAGAACGCTCTGGACGATTGCTGAGTCCTGCGCGCGGATCCAACTGGTGAGCTTCTTCACGTCGGCGCGTTCCACAGAGACGGTGATTGACGGAGTTGTATCAACCACGGGCAGGTGCTTCTTCGCATCGCTCACCTCGACACCGGACCCGACAGTCATGGACGCGGTGTTGTCGGCGCCGAGCCGGCTTGGCCCGCCATTCGCCGGCGGTGTGATCAAGGACGGGCTGACCCTGTCCACGAAACCGTCCCAGCTTCCCCAGGTGAGGTCCGATCCCTGCTGACTCGTCGGATCGACGATGCCGAGGAGACCCAAGCAACTCTGCACGCCCGCTGGGGGCGTAGCCGCCACTCCGTCGAGGGAAACGGTAACGGTCGATGTGGTTCCGACGGATGCTGCCTTGTCGAACGCGACAACTTGGCCCGTCGGCGGATCGATCGCGAGTGAAACCGTCCAGGGGGTGAGAAGTGACGCGGTGTTGAGGACGAGGTTCGCCACCGCGATGACGCGCTTGATCGCGCTGATCACTCCGCCGCTCGCCGCATCGAGAGCTCCGACCGCTTCGGTGATGGCGCCCTTCATCACAGACCCGAGCTCGCCCATCGAGTCAAGGAACTCGTTGACGTCGGCGATTGCGGAGGAGATCGAGTCGCATGGGTCCACGTCGGCCAGCGGGACTGCCACGTCCGTCCCCAGGGCGAGGATGCGCGTATCCCCATCTCCCATGGCAACAGATATCTGGCTGGGTTCGACAACTCGACCCGCGTCTGCCAGACCGTCAGCGACGAAGAGCGCGAGAACAGCGCTGGGGATCGTCCCCGTCGAGTCGCGAACCGGGGCTGGGACCATGTCGCGCGCGGCAGCGGCTCGGCTTGTATCCGTGGCTCGCCACCACGCCTGAATGACCGATGTCGGGGTCAGCGATTCCGCACCAGCGATCGGCGGAAGCGCAGCAGTGATGCCGTCAAGAGCTTCGGTGGCTACCCCAGACCATTGGCGGGCAACGTCCTCGCCTTCAGGTGCGGGAGGCGTCGCGGCGGCGATCGAGGACAGTTGCCAGTCTGTGAGGGTCAGGACGATCTCTCCGGTCACGTCGTAGAGCGGGTCTCCGCCCTCGAACGGAACCACCGCGATCCCGAGATCACCGAACTGCACGCCCATCTCAGCGGTCCGGTCCGCAGCCGAGGCCTCTATTGCGTCAGAGGGCGCATCGGATGAGCAACCGGCCAGTGACGCTGCCACGAAGGCGATGGCCGCGGCGAGACCGACGAGCCGGCGGGCGGTCGACGTGCCGATCGTGTACATGCCCAAGTACCCCTCAACGGAGCGTCTCGCCGACAGTGTGGTTGCGGCCTATTTCTCGGGGCATGCGTCGACCTCGATGCCCGCACCTCGCAGGATGAGCGCCACCCGGCTGCCCACCCGCCATCGGTGCATGGCGTCGTTCACATGCTTCTCCACCGTTCGCACTGAGATGCCCAGTCCTGAAGCGATGTCCGCATTCGACGCACCGGTCAACACATGCTCGACGACAGCGGATTGGCGTGGTGTGAGCTCGCCCAAGGCCACGCCCGCGCGTGCGGCCGTGTTCGTGTCCTGCATGGACGCTGCCACGCGTGCAGCCAGCGTGGAGCGGGTCGTGGTTCCGTAGGCCGCCAGAACGCGAGAGACGTGCGACCGGGCCGTGTGGGGGGAGATGTGCAACTCCATGGCGATGTCGGAGTTCTCCTTGCCCTCCAGCATGAGAG
>JBAQXA010000252.1:0-4727 GCA_049299195.1 Nocardioides sp. | reverse complement strand
CGCGGCCTGCGCGCGCTCCTGTGCGAGGGCGGCCCGTCGCTGTTGGGTGAACTCATCGCCGCCGAGCAGATCGACGAGCTCTGCCTGACGATCACGCAGCGGATCGTCGGCGGAAGCGGTCCGACCCTGCTGACCGGGGCGCCCCTCGACGTCACCGCCGCGCCGGCCTCGTTGCTCCGGGCCGCGGACGGCACCCTCTTCGGCCGGTGGCTCCTGCGCGGCTGAAACGGCCGGCCTGAAGGGGCGCTTTTTCGGCCGTCGGCGCCAAAAAGTCGTCTATTCGTGCGCGTCGAGCCCCGCCAACCGCTCACACGGACGCGGCGAGCTTAGGATCGAAGGGTGACCGGCGGAGACTCCCAACGGCGTGTGGGGACCCCTGGTGCAGGGGCCCCCGGTGTAGAGGCTGGGCCGAGGGTTGTCATCGCCCACGACTACCTGACCCAGCGCGGCGGGGCCGAGCGCGTGGTGCTCACCATGCTGAAGGCCTTCCCGGGGGCCACGGTCTACACCACGCTCTACAACCCGGAGCGCACCTTCCCGGAGTTTAAGAACGAGCGCGTGGTGGCCTCACCGCTCAACCGGCTGCGCTTCTTCCGCGAGCATCACCGGGTCGCGCTGCCCTTCCTCGCGCCGGTCTCCTCCCGGTTCGAAGTCGACGCCGACCTGATCCTGGTCTCCAGCAGCGGATGGGCCCACGGCTTCGCCGGCGATGCCCCGCGGTTGGTCTTCTGCCACAACCCGGCGCGCTGGCTCTATCAAACGCGGCACTACCTCGGCCAACCGGCGTACAAGTCCATGATCGGGCTGGCGACGGTGGCGATGCGGGGTCGGTTGCGTCGGTGGGACAAGGCCGCCGCCGCGCGCGCCGACCGCTATCTGGCCAACTCGCGGGTCGTCCGCGAGCGCATCCGCCGCGCCTACGGCATCGACGCGGCGCTGCTGCATCCGCCCCACAGCGTCGATGTCACCGCGTGGCGTCGGCCGGTTCCGGAGCTGGAGGAATGGGCCGATGAGCGGGGGTTCGACCTGTTGGTCTCCCGCCTGCTGCCCTACAAGAATGTCGACAAAGCGATTGAGGGTTACCGAGGCTCCGCTGAGCGCCTGGTGATCGTCGGCCACGGCCCGAGTTATGACCAGCTCGCGGCCTCGCTGCCGAGCAACGTGCGGATGATCTCGGGAATCGAGGACGACCAACTCCGCTGGCTGTATGCCGAGTGCACGCTGCTGATCGCGCCGAGCATTGAGGACTACGGCCTGACGCCGTTGGAGGCGGCGGCCTTCGGGAAGCCGACGATCGCGCTGCGGGCGGGTGGCTATCTGGACACCATCGACGAGGGCGTCTCGGGCGCCTACTTTGACCTGCTCTCCCCGACCGAGATCGCGGCGACCCTGCGCTTGGCGCATGCGCGGGACTGGGATCGCGAGGCGATCTTGGCCCACGCCGAGAAGTTCAGCGAGGGGCCCTTTATCGCGGCGCTGCGGCGCGAGGTCGCCGAGCTCTGGGAGCGGACCCAGGCCGCCAGGGGCACGTGAGCCTGTCGATCCTCAAGCCCCAGGCCAGCTGTGCCGGGGCTCAGCCTGCGCGCACCGCCCAGTTGCCCTTGAGGTCGCGCTGCATGAGGTCGTAGCCAATCTGCGCTACCAGCACCCGCCCGGCCCAGGTCAGGCCCAGGGGTGCTCGGTCAACGGCCAGACACTCGTGTGAGCTCGAGCGCGACTGAGTGAGCACAAAGACCGACGCGCCACAGCCCGCTTCACGGCCTACGAAGGCAACCGCGTTGTCTGACGTGGGCGCCATCGCCGCGGGCTGCGGCGCCGAGGTGAGCCCTTGGAGGAGGGACTCGCCCTGCCGGTCCGGATCGGTCGCGGTGTAGACCTGCCCTTCGGAGCACAACAGGAAGGGCACCCCTTCGACCAGGTCGAGTTGTTGGGGAGTGCAGCCTGCGCCGGGCTGGAACCGGCCGCGCGGGGTGACGATGGCGGAATTGTCCTGGGGATCGAGGTACCAGCTGTCCCGCGGGACGGGTTGGCTCTTCCAAGGCCCTGCCGTGAGCGACGCCGAGCGCCAGGCCAGCACCTTCGGACACTGCTCCCCGGAGCCGGCCTGTTGCCCGATGACTTGCCACTGGTCGTCGACTCGGCTGACCGCGAGCACGCGCGCGAGCCCCTCGATGGCCGTCGGCTCACCGGCAGCGCGGCGCCCGGGGAAGATCCACGCCCGCGCGTGCTGAGACCGACACGATCCGTGCGAGACGCGGAGCACGCTGCCGTCGTCGGCGCCGGCCAGGAAGACCAGCCCCTCCCACGGCGCGTTAGACACGGGTGAGTCCGAGGCGGTGGGCTGCTCGGTGGCGCTGTCGGCTGCCTCGGTGGCGACGGAGGGGTCGGGGCGCATCCGCAGGGACAAGATCGCGACGGCGGCAACGTTGAGCAGCAGCAGCACCACCACCCACAGTGCGACGGAGAAGCGCCTCATCGCCTAGCAGCTTCGCGGCGGGAGGCCGACGGGCGACGTCGTGAGCGCCTCCGGTATCCCTCGCGGGTGTAGTACTCCTGCTTGTAGCTGCCGTAGCCGTAGCCGTAGACCACCGAGCCCATCGCCCGGTTGGGGGCCATGTTGATCACGCCGCCGAGGAGTCGGCCACCCACCTGATCGAGGATCTTGCGGCAGAGCGTCACCTGCTCGCGGAAGGTGTTGCCGGTTACGACCACCAGCAGGGCGCCATCGCAGGTTGCGGTGAGCAGCCCGGCATCGGTCACGGGCAGGAGCGGCGGGGCATCGAGGATGACGAGGTGGTCGCGGGAGAGCTCCGCAACGAGCGTGGCCATGCGCTGGGAGCCCAACAGCTCGCTCGGGTTGGGGGGAATCCGCCCGGCGGTGATCACCCGCAGGTTGGGGTAGGGAGTCTCCTGCAGGGCTTCGCGTGGGCTGAGGTCGCCGGCCAGGATCTGGGTCAAGCCGACCGAGGAGTCGAGGTCGTAGGTCGAGGCGAGACTCGGGCGGCGCAGGTCCGCGTCGATGAGGATCGTGGGCTGTCCGGCCGCAGCCTTGACCCGCGCGAGGTTGGCCGACACCGTCGACTTGCCCTCACCGGCGTTGGCACTCGTGATCACGATGCTGCGCGGTGGACTATCGACGTCGAGGAAGCGCAGGTTGGTGCGCAGTTGGCGGAACGCCTCCGAGGCGATGCCGAGGTCGCCAGAGACTCCGCGGTTGGAGCGGCCCAGTGGCTCTGCCTTGGGGATGATGCCGACGACGCTACCCACTGCCTCTTCGACATCGCTGACGCTGCGGACCTTGCGGTCGAGGGAGCGGCGAGCCAACGCGAGCAGGAAGCCGAGGAGCAGCCCCGCCGCGCCGCCGATCATCAGGTTGCGCTGCCAGTCGGGGCTGGAGGGAGCTCCCGGCAGGAGGGCCTCTTCGGCCGGCTCCAGGCGGATCAGGTGCGAGATCGGCTGCCCTTCGAGCCGTCCGGCGTTTTCAAAGTCGGTGATCTTCTGGCCCAATCCGACCACGCCCGCATTGGCCAGATCGCGCGCGAGTTGAGGCTTAGGGTCGACGGCGCTGACATAGATCGTGGTGCCACCGGGCCCCACGGCGGCGCTGAACCGACCGGCGACCGAGACGGGGCTCTCGTCGAGGGAGAGTTGCTCGATGACGTGGGCGGCGACTTCGCGATCGGTGATCAAGGGCGCGTAGGTTGCCGCCTTCTCCCGCGCGAGCGACAGGTTGGACATCGCCTCACCCGAGGTTGTGGCGACCCCGACCATGAGGTAGCCGGTGGAAGTAGCGGTGTAGAGCACCGGCTGCTGGAGCGTGTAGCCAAACATCGCGAGCACGCCAAGGGTGACCGCCCCCAGGATCAGCAGCAGGTTGGCTCGGGTGAGCCGCACGAAATCCAAGAAGGTCACGTCGAGCATGGTACGCGAGGGCGCACGCGAAACGCCGGTGTCGGGCTCCGCCACGGCGGTCGCGTGCTGTCCACACCCTGGCGCAAGTGGGACAAGATAGGCCCATGACGACGGCCGCTGGGGCACCGGTACAGCCGCCCGTGCTGCCGGTCCCGGTGAGAGTGCACTTGGCCCACGCGGTGATTGAGCGGATCGCGCTCGATGCCGGGGTGGACTTGCTGCACGTCAAGGGGCCCGCGACCGACCCGCGGTTGGACCCGCAGACACGCTCGAGCAGCGACGTCGACGTGCTGGTCCGGCCCGCCCATCTGGCGGACTTCCAGCAGGCGTTGGCGGCTGCCGGCTGGCGGAAGTTCTCCAGCATCGAGCGGGGCTCCGCCTTCTCCCACGCCGCGAACTGGTGGCACGACCACTGGGGGTACGTCGACGTACACGCGCACTGGCCCGGTGCGCGCATCGATGCGGAGGCGGCCTACGACGTCTTCGCCGAGGGTGGCTACCTCCTGCCCATCGCGCACCAGCCCTGCCGCGTCCCCGGTCTCGTCGCGCAAGGGTTGTTGCGCGTCATGCACGAAGGTCGCTCCCGGGCGGGGGACCCCGGGCGGCTGGCCTTCCTGGAGCACGGCTCGTGGCTGGCCGACGTGGAGTCGCTGGCGCAGCGCGTCGATGCGGAGCTCGCGCTGGCGGCGGGTCTGGGGCAGCTGGACCGCTTTCGCGAGGACCCGGCCTACGATCTGTGGCGGTTCTTTGGCCAGGGAGGCTCGCGCTGGGCCGAGGGGCGCGGCCGTTGGCGGGCGGCGCGCGGCGTGCGGGCC
>JBAQXA010000251.1:0-12018 GCA_049299195.1 Nocardioides sp. | reverse complement strand
GCTGGAGCCCGCGGCGGCCAGCACGAGGGCGTCGAGTTCACGCACCCGGTTGACGCTGAGCGCGGCACGCATCCGCTCGTCGAGCACCTCGAGGAAGCACGGCTCCAGACCCAGGATTCGAGTGGCCGTGATGAGCACACCGGGGTGCCGCGCGAGGGCCTCTTCGATCGCCCGGGGGACATCGACCTTGGCGTGGTATGCGTCGCTGAGAAGCAGCGGGACCACCACGATCTCGCGATGGCCGGCGGCCACGAGGCGGTCGACCACGACATCGAAGGCCGGGCGGGAGTGGTCGAGAAACGCGCGCTCGATCTTGAGATCGGGCCGCTGCGCCTTCACCGCACGCACCAGCGCGTTGATGGTCTCAGAGGAGCGACGGTCGCGCGAGCCGTGAGCGAGCGCGATCAGAGCGGGAGCAGCCATGGTGAGCCGCCTCCTTTCGGGGTCATGCGTGGATCCCACATTCGGTTTTGGCGAGGCCCGCCCAGCGTCCACTGCGCGGGTCCTCACCGGGGGCCACCCGTTGCGTACAAGGCCGGCACCCGATCGAGGGGTAGCCGTCTTGGACGAGGGGGTTGACCAGCACACCGAAGCGCTCGATGTACTCCTCAACCTGCTCGTTGCTCCACCGCGCCAGCGGCGAAACCTTGACCTTCTGCTTGCGTGCGTCCCACCCGATGACCGGCGCGATCACCCGGTGGTGGCTCTCCGAACGGCGCAGACCGGTGGCCCACGCGTCGTATTCGCTCAGGGCACGCTGCAGGGGTTCGACCTTGCGGAGGGCGCAGCAGCGGTCGGGATCGCTGGCGAAGAGATCCTTGCCGTAGCTGAGGTCCTGCTCGGCGGGCGTCTGGGCCGGGGACACGGTCAGCATGCGGAGCGGCAGCACCGCCTCGACGGCGTCGCGCGTGCCGATCGTCTCCGGGAAGTGGTAGCCGGTGTCGATGAAGACGACAGCGATGCCGGGGGCAACCCGGCTCGCGAGGTGGGCCAAGACCGCGTCGCTCATCGAGGAGGTGACGCAGAACCGCTCCCCGAAGGTCGCAACGGCCCACTCAATGATGACCTCTGCCGGCGCGAGCTCAAGCTCGGCGCCCACATGGCTCACCAGCTCGCGCAGCTCCTCAGGGGAGCGATCGGCGGTGTGGGTGCCGCGGAAGTTGCGCGCGGCAACGGTGGTCGCGGTGCTCATGGCGAGACCTCGGTGGCGCCGGCGCGCGGTCGCAGCAGCCCCAGGAAGGAGAGGCGGAACGCCCGCTGGCAGCCGTGGCACTCCCACATCCCGTGCCCGCTGCGGCCCTCCGCCTGGTTGCGGTCGGGTGCGTGGGGATAGAGGTCGCCCTCCCCGCAGTAGGGGCAGTGGAAGGGGGCCGCGCGCTCGCTCATGGACGGCCCACCAGTTCAGGCTCGCCGCGCAAGACGGCCTCGTCGGCGCGCTGCACCCACGCGGAGAACGACTCCTCCGCGGTGCGTTGACCGAGGTAGGCGCTCACGACCCGGATGACGTAGTCGTCCAGTTCGGCGCTGGTGACCTTGTGGGCGCGCAGCTTGCGGCCGAAGTTGGCACCCATCGCGAGCGAGCCTCCGAGATGGACCTGGAAGCCCTCCACCTGGTGGCCGGCTGCATCGAGCACGAGCTGCCCCTTGAGGCCGATGTCGGCGACCTGGGTGCGCGCGCAGGCGTTAGGGCAGCCGTTGACGTTGACCGAGATGGGGGTGTCCAGATCGGGGAAGCGCTCCTCCAACGTGTCCACGAGCACGCGTGCGCGTTCTTTGGTCTCGACGATGGCGAGCTTGCAGAACTCGATCCCGGTGCAGGCCATGGTGTTGCGGCGCCAGGCCGAGGGCGTGGCCGAGAGGCCCACCGCGTCGAGCGCCGCGATGAGGGCATCGACGTCGTCGCCATCGACGCCGAGGACAACAAGCTTTTGGTGTGCCGTCAGCCGCACGCCCGCGGCATACCGCTCGACGATGTCGGCGAGCGCGCTCAGTGTGCTCCCGTCGATGCGTCCGACCACCGGTGCGGCTCCGACATAGAAGCGCCCGTCCTTCTGCTGATGGACGCCGATGTGGTCGCCCTGGCGCGCGGGGACGGCCGGCGAGGGGCAGTCGACCAGACGGCGCTGGAGGTATTCACCCTCCAAGACCTCGCGGAACCTCGCGGCGCCCCACTCGGCGAGCAGGAACTTCAGCCGCGCCCGGGAGCGAAGCCGACGGAAGCCGTAGTCGCGGAAGATGCCGACCACGGCCTCCCACACGTCGGGGACTTCGTCCAGCGGGATCCAGACGCCCAACTTGTGGGCAAGCATGGGGTTGGTGGACAGGCCGCCGCCCACCCAGAGGTCGAAGCCGGGGCCGAGCTCCGGATGGAGCGTGCCGACGAAGGAGACATCGTTGATCTCCGGCGCGACATCGTGACTGGGGTGGCCCGTGATCGCCGTCTTGAACTTCCGCGGCAGGTTGGCATAGGCGGGATCGCCGATGAACCGGCGCTTGATCTCGGCCAGCGCCCAGGATCCATCGATGATCTCGTCCTGAGCGACGCCCGCGACGGGGGATCCGAGGAAGGGGCGCGGGGAGTCGCCACAGGACTCCTGGGTCTCCAGCCCGACCGCTTCCAGGGTCTGCCAGATGGCCGGGACATCCTGGATCTGGATCCAGTGGAACTGGATGTTGCAGCGGTCGGTGATGTCGGCGGTGCCGCGCGCGTATGCCGTGGAGACCGCCCCGAGCGCACGGAGCTGAGCGGGGCCCAAGACGGCGCCATCGGTCCGCACCCGCATCATGAAGTATTCGTCGTCCAACTCCCAGGGCTCCAACGTCGCGGTCTTGCCGCCATCGAGGCCGGGCTTGCGTTGGGTGTAGAGCCCCCACCAGCGGAACCGTCCACGGAGGTCGGCGGGGTCGATCGCGGCGAAGCCTCGGTGCGCATAGATCGTCTCGATGCGGGCCCGCACGTTGAGCGGGTTGTCGTCCTTCTTGAACTGCTCATTGGCGTTGAGCGGCTCGTGATAGCCAAGGGCCCACTGACCCTCTCCGCGCTTGGCGCGGGGGAGTGTGGGCGGCGGGCCGGCTGCTAGTGCGGAGGTCACCTCGGGTCCTTTGCGGGAGTGTGACGCTGGATTCGCGAATCACCCGGTGCCGCATCGTTGAGGCGAGGGGTTGGCCGCGACCGGCGCCCAGATCAGTGGAAATAGAACTGAAGGGGCGGTCAGCGATGCCAACACATCATGCTGCGCACACGCCCGTAGTCCACGTGGCGGCGAACCACGAGGAAGGTCGGGATGGCAACAAGCACTCGCAAAGTCTCAGCCTTCGGACAGCTATCCCACAACCCGGAATCTCATGAAATGAGATAGGCGTCCGAATCTTGGACCTCGCTCAGGCTGGGGCGGAAAGTTGCGGCCCAAGTTGTGGGCCACGGTCGGCCGCGGGGGAGCCGACCTCACTAGGGTGTGCGGCATGACGGACGACCAGATCAGCAGTGCCTACAACCAGATCCTCTCGGTGATCGAGACGGTCGAGCCGCGCATAGCCGCGGCCACGCGCCAGGAGCTCATCGACCAGCGCGGCTCACTCAAGCTCATTGCCTCGGAGAACTACGCGTCTCCCGCGGTGCTCCTCACGATGGGCACGTGGTTTAGCGACAAGTACGCCGAGGGCACCATCGGCCACCGCTTCTATGCGGGCTGCCAAAACGTCGACACCGTCGAATCGGTGGCCGCTGAGCACGCGCGCGAGCTCTTCGGAGCCGAGTACGCCTACGCCCAACCGCACTCGGGTATCGACGCCAACCTGGTCGCCTTCTGGTCGATCCTTGCCCACCGCGTCGAAGGGCCGGGCCTGGCCAAGCTGGGCGCCAAGAGCGTCAACGATCTCACCGACGCCGACTGGGAGACGCTGCGCGGCGAACTCGGCAATCAGCGGTTGCTCGGCATGTCGCTCGATGCCGGTGGGCACCTCACCCACGGCTTCCGCCCCAATATCAGCGGGAAGATGTTCCACCAGCAGCAATACGGCACCGACCCCGAGACCGGCCTGTTGGACTACGACCGGGTCGCCGCGATCGCGCGCGAGTTTCGCCCGCTGATTCTGGTGGCCGGCTACTCGGCATACCCCCGTCGCGTGGACTTCGCCAAGATGCGCGAGATCGCCGATGAGGTGGGCGCGACCCTGATGGTCGACATGGCTCACTTCGCCGGACTGGTTGCGGGCAAGGTCTTCACCGGCAACGAGGACCCGGTGCCCCATGCACACGTCGTGACGACCACTACGCACAAGTCACTGCGCGGTCCCCGCGGCGGCCTCGTGCTGGCGACGGAGGAATACGCGCCTTCCGTCGACCGGGGATGCCCCATGGTGTTGGGCGGGCCGTTGTCGCACATGATGGCCGCCAAGGCCGTGGCGTTGGCGGAAGCGCGGCGCCCCGAGTTCCAAAGCTATGCCCAGCAGGTCGCCAGCAACGCGAAGTCACTGGCGGAGGGATTCTTGGCCCGTGGGGCAAAGCTCGTCACCGGCGGCACCGACAACCACCTCGTGCTGGTCGACGTCTCCAGCTTCGGTATCACCGGGCGTCAGGCCGAGTCCGCGCTCTTGGACGCCGGCATCGTGACCAACCGCAACTCGGTGCCCGCCGACCCCAATGGCGCCTGGTACACCTCCGGTGTCCGCTTGGGTACGCCGGCGCTCACCACGCGCGGGTTCGGTCACGACGAGTTTGACCGTGTGGCCGAGTTGATGATCGAGGTGTTCCGCAACACCTCACCTGGCACGACTAGTGCCGGCGCCGCGTCCAAGGCCACCTACTCGTTGGCCGACGGGGTGGCCGACCGGGTGCGGCGAGCCAGCGCTGAGATGCTCGACGCGCACCCTCTCTACCCAGGGATCGACCTGCGCTGAGAGACCAGCGCTGACAGGCCTGCGCTTATCGACCTGCGCTGACAGACCAACGGCGGCCGGATCCCGAAGGATCCGACCGCCGTTGGCTGAGTGGTTTCGTCTGGTTGAAACCAGAGGCCCTGCTCAGGCGTCGTCGGAGTTGATCGCCTTGAAGGCGAAGCCCGCCAGGGCGCCACCGATCACCTGAGCCACCGCCACCAGGGCGAAGCTGCCCCAGTTGTACATGCCGGCTGCCGAGACCGCGAGGCCGACGGCAGGGTTGAAGACGGCGCCGCTGATGTTGCCCACGGCGACCGCGCCGGCCATCACGGTGAAGCCGATGGCCAGACCGTAGAAGCCGTTGCCGGGGTGATCCTTGGAGGTCGCGACGTTGAGCACGACCCACGCCAGGGCGAAGGTGAAGAGCAGCTCAACCACGAAGGCCTGCGCCATTTTGTCGCCGGAGAAGGCGGCCGGGCGCCGGGCATCGAACATCCAGAGCCCGAGGACGGAGGCCACCAGGCCGCCAACAAACTGGGCGCCGATATAGGGGGCCAGCTCGCTCGCATCGAGACGGCCACGGACAAACGCGGCAATCGAGACGGCCGGGTTGTAGTGGGCACCGGAGACGTGGCCTCCGGCGTAGATCATCGTCATCAGGACCGCGCCGATGCCCAGCGGGGCAAGGCCCGATCCGGTGTTGAGCGCGCAAATGACGGTGAAGACCAAGAAGAACGTGCCGATGAGCTCGACGGCGTACTTACGCATGAGTGGTGCGTCCCTTTCCATAGATACACGGCCGGCACTTCAGCCGTTGGGGCCAGTCTCTCGCGATGACCCCCGAGAGCGCAGCATTGGGGCCTTCGTGACGTGGGCTGTGTCGCCGTCGTCTAGCCCACTTCGATACTCCGCAGCGGTTACGGTGGTGCCATGCCCGAAGCCCCCAAGCGGAGTCTCAGCGACCGCTTGCGGCGGCTGTTGTGGCGCCTCATCGTGACCACGGTGGGCTCGTGCATGCGCTACCGGGTCACCGGGCTGGCCGCGGAAGCGGCCTTTTTTGCGGTCCTGTCGATGCCGCCGCTGCTCTTCGCGCTCACGGGTGCGATCGGCTATGTGACCAACCAAATCCCCGCTGCCCAGGTGGCCGATGTCCGGCAGGCCGTCATCGACCTGGCCTCGCGCGCGCTGACCGAGGACGCCGTCAACGGCATCATCGTGCGCACGATCGACGACGTGTTGGCCGGTGGCAGGTTCGATGTGATCTCGATCGGCTTCGTGTTGGCCCTGTGGTCAGGGTCGCGGGCCCTCAACGTCTTCGTGGACACCATCACGATCATGCACGGGCTCGGGGGGCACCGGGGGATCATCAAGACGCGGGCGCTCTCCTTCGGCCTCTACATCCTTGGCTTGTTGATCGGCGTGGTGCTGATCCCACTCGTCGTGGCGGGGCCGCGGCTCGTGGGGCGGATCCTGCCGCAGCGACTGGACTTCCTGGCCTCGTTCTATTGGCCGACGGTCATCGTCGGCTGCATCTGCTTCCTCGCCACGCTCTATCACCTATCGGTGCCAGTGCGGACGAAGTGGAGCTTCAACCTGCCGGGGGCCACGTTTTCACTCCTCACGTGGATCCTCGGCTCCTACCTCCTGCGTTGGGTCTTGACCGTCACGGCAGGTGAGTCGCGCTCCATCTTTGGGCCGCTCGCGGCCCCAATCGCAGTCTTGTTGTGGCTCTACATCGTGGCCTTGGCGGTGCTGATCGGAGCCGGGGTGAACGCCGCCTTCGACACGGTCTTCCCCCAAAACGCCACCCAACGGGCGCGCGCGGAGGTGCTGGCGCACTTCCGCGGTCGGTGGCACGACGAGAGCGGTGCCGAGTCCAGGGCCGACAAGCCCGGGGCCGACGAGCCCGGTGCCGACGAGTCCGGTGCCCAGCCCGCGATCACCGCTGCAGCCCGGGACCCCTACGACGAGATCGATCGGCCCGACGAGGCCGACGCCGGTTGAGCGTCGAATCGCGTCTCGGGCAGGGTCCCATGGGACACTGGGGCACGTGTCCAGCGTCAACGTTCCGGTGCCCCTCGTGGTGGCCGGCGCCAGCCTTTGTCTGCTCGGCGGCTTCCTGATCGGTGTGGTCGCGGGACCAGAGTCGCCGTCCGCCGATGAGGCCACCGTCGCCTCCTATGACTCCGCCACGCGCGAGCTCTGCCTGGAGGGCGAGGATGTCGCCGAGGTCGCCGGCGCCGACGGTGACCAGTTGTGTGGCGTATGGAATCGCGGGGCCGGATCCACTCCGCCCAAGGCAGGGGACCGGTTCAGGTTCCTCACCTTGAACACCGACCAAGAGCCTGGTGGGGACCAGGCCGGGCAGGTGCTCATCTACGGCGACGTCGTGGACTAGGTTGCCGGAGTGGGTCACGAACCGAGTCGAGCCGGGTCCGGCGCGCCTCTTGCCTCCGACGGCGCACCTGGTGGCGTCGTACTGCCGGCTGCCGCCCGCTCACCGTGGTGGGAGTTTGGCAAGCGGGTCCTGGGCGCTGTTGGCCTGCTCGTCCTGACCGTGCTCTTGGTTTATCTCGACCGCGGTGGCTATCGCGACAACAACGACCCGCCGTCCTACGGGGTCGACCTGGTGGACGCCATCTATTACACGACCGTCACCCTCAGCACGACGGGCTATGGCGATATCGCGCCGGTGACGTCGGAGGCGAGGCTGGTCAACGCTTTCGTGATCACGCCCCTGCGGATCGGCTTCCTGGTGCTGCTCATTGGCACGACTTTGGAGGTGTTGGCCACCCAGGGGCGCACCTTGTTCCGCGTCGCACGTTGGAGGAATCGCATGCAGGACCACGTCGTGATCGTCGGCTACGGCACCAAGGGTCGCAGCGCCGCCGAAACGCTCCACAGCAACGGCACGGACAAGAGTTCGATCGTCATCGTCGATCCGTCGAGCCTGGCCGTGGACGAGGCCAACTCCGATGGCTTGGCCATCGTCACCGGCGACGCGACGCGGCGAGAGGTGCTGCGCAGGGCCGGGGTCGACGCGGCCAAGCAGGTCATCATCACCACAGACCGCGACGACACCAATGTCTTGGCGACGCTCACGGTCCGCCAGCTCAACCCGTCGGCGTGGATCGTCGTGGCGGCGCGCGAGCAGGAGAACGTGCCCCTGATGCGCCAGAGCGGGGCCGACTCGGTGATCACCTCCTCAGAGGCAGTGGGACACCTCCTGGGGCTGTCCACGCTGTCGCCCAACTTGGGCTCGGTGATGGAGGACCTGCTGATGTATGGCGAGGGGCTCGAGGTCGCCGAACGCGAACTGCTGCTGGGCGAAGTCGGCAAGGCGCCGCAGTCGTTGCCCGACCAGGTCATCGCCGTCGTGCGTGATGAGAAGGTCTATCGCTATTACGAGCCGGTCGTCACGCTCCTCAATCGGGGTGACCGGTTGATCGTCGTGCGACCGAGCGCCGAGCTGCCCTGGGCGCCGCGCCCGGGCACGCACAACGAGACCACCGCGACCGAGGAAGACTGAGCCCTGAGCCGCCGAGAGTTCCGCCGACCCCCACACCCGGCGCGGGTCGTCACGACGTTCTTTGCGCTTGGGGTGATTGTCGGCACTGTCTTGCTGATGCTCCCGATCTCACGTTCGGGTCCGGGCAGCGCAGGGTTCATGCCCGCGCTCTTTACTGCGACCAGTGCGTTGTGCGTGACCGGACTCTCGACGGTCGACGTGCCGGTCTATTGGAGCGGGTTTGGCGAGTTCGCGATTCTGGGGATGATCCAGGTCGGCGGCTTCGGGTTCATGACGTTGGCGTCGATCCTCGGCCTCCTGGTGGCGCGGCGGCTGGGGTTGCAGAGCCGCCTCAACGCGGCGGGGGAGTCCAACACCGTCGATATCGGTGAGGTGCGCCAGGTCCTCTTCGGGATCATGCGGGTGACGGTGGCGACCGAATCGGTGGTCGCGGTCCTGCTCGCGCTGAGGTTCTGGCTGGGGTATGACGTGGGCATCGGGCGCGCGGCATACCTCGGGGTCTTCCATGCGGTCTCGGCCTTCAACAACGCGGGCTTTGCGCTGTTCAGCGACAGCATGATCGGGTTCGCGGGCGATCCCCTGATCCTGCTGCCGCTCAATGCCGCGATCGTGCTGGGCGGCATCGGCTTCCCGGTCCTCATCGAGCTGCGCCGGCGCCTCGCGCCTCGCTTGTGGAGCCTGCACACCAAGCTCACCCTGACGGGCACCGCGGTGCTGCTGGGTGCCAGCTTCCTGGCCTTCTTGGTCTTCGAGTGGAACAACGCGGCGACCTTCGGGTCGATGGATCTGCCGCAGAAGCTGCTGGCCTCACTCACCGCGTCGATCCAGCCGCGCACGGCGGGCTTCAACGCGGTCGACTATGCCGACCTCCATGAGTCGTCGCTCTTCTTCACCACGATCTTGATGTTCATCGGCGGGGGCTCGGCGAGTACGGCGGGCGGCATCAAGGTGTCGACCTTCTTCGTGCTGCTGTTCGTGATCTTGGCCGAGGTGCGGGGCGACCGAGACGCCGAGGTGGCCGACCGCCGACTCGAGGGGCGGGTGCAGCGGCAGGCGCTGACGGTGGCGCTGCTGTCGGTGGGGGTGTGCGTCGGGTCGACGCTGCTCTTCATGCTGTTGGAACCGGTCCGGCTCCAACTCGCGCTCTTCGAGGTGGTCTCTGCCTTCGCGACGGTGGGGCTGTCTGCAGGAGTGACCCCCACGATCGGCGTACCCGCGCAGTTGCTGTTGATCTTCTTGATGTTCGTTGGCCGGCTCGGACCGGTCACGCTGGCATCGGCGCTAGCGTTGCGCCACCACCAGCATCACTATCGATTGCCGGAAGGACGGCCTCTCATTGGCTAGGTTGCACAACGACGCGGTCGCGGTCGTGGGTCTCGGGCGGTTTGGGTTGGCATTGGCGCAGGAGTTGATGGCCACCGGCACCGAGGTGCTCGGCATCGACACCGACGAGCAGATCATTCAGCGAGTCGCCGGGAGCCTCACCCATGCGGTGATCGCCGATGCCACCGATGAGGCGGCGCTGCGGCAGCTCGGCGTACACGAGTTCCAACGGGTCGTGGTCGGCATCAGCGACCACATCGAGGCGTCCATCCTGGCGTGCTCCAACCTCGTCTCCTTCGGGGTCCCCGACATCTGGGGCAAGGCCGTCAGCGAGCAGCACGCGCGGATCTTGGTGCAGGTCGGCTGCCACCACGTCATCCGGCCGGAGTACGACACCGGTCGACGGGTGGCCCACCTCATCGCCGGGCGGCTGATCGACTACATCGAGTTCGACGACGGCTACGCGATCGTCAAGATGCGCCCGCCGCGGGAGATTCTCGGGCAGACGCTCGCGGCCTGCCGGCTGCGCCAGGGTTGGGGAGTGACCATCGTCGGCGTTAAGCGCGCGGGTCAGGACTTCACCCACGCCGTACCCGACACGGTGGTCGAAGACGGCGACCTGATCATCGTCAGCGGCGACCGCCGCAAGGTCGAAGGCTTCGCCGAACTCCTGAGCAAGTAGACCCGCCGCACCGGCCCGCTGCGTGCCCGCCGCCCCGCGGACGCTCCAGCCGCGAATGTGTACTTCTTTTGCACCTGGTGCTCGAAAAGCACACATTCAGCTCCAACTCGTGCCAACGAGCGTCTGGGAGCCACGAAGTCCGGGCACGGTCGTCTGCAGTCTGGGAGATCTCGACGCAGTGGCGGTGGAGCGGTCGACGAGGGGCCGTTCGCGTCAGGCGTTCAGGCTCCTCGTCCAAGCCGCAGCCCCGGCTTCGATCCAGCTGGCGAGATCAGGAACCTCGTCGATGGTCATCAAGGAGTACGGCGGGCATCCGGGCAGCCCGGTAACACCGTCGTAATCATGGTCGGGGGCGAACAAGAGGATCTGGCCCGAGACCCGATGGCTCAGTGTCAGGTTGCCGTTGGCCTCGACCGCCACGACGTAGTAGTCGGCAGCGCTGATGGGGATATCGAGGCCGTCGTCCTGCCACAACCACGAGTAATCGTCGAAGCAAGCGCTCACGTCTGTCTCGGCTACCTCTGCGGTCAGGACCGAGTTCTGGTTGTTCCACCAGCTCTCAGGTTCGCGAAACCGCTCGACGATTCCGCCGCAGAGGCTCCAGAAGACGTCATGCATCGGGTGAACCGGCGCACCGACATCTCGGCCTGGCGGGAGGCAGAGCCATCCGCCACGCTCACCGGAATCGCCCCACGTCAGCAGCTCGTATGCGTGCCCGTCGAGCGCCACGGGTGTGAGGATGGCCCGCTCCAGCAGGGCGGAGAGAACGGGCAACTCATCGGCACCTGGCCTCGACCACGGGCGACCGCCGCCGACCAGGACCTCCTGACCGGGCTCCACGAACCACGGCACTTCCTCGATGAACCGAGACCATGCGCTCATGTCAGGGCTCGCCGTCCGACATTGCGGCTCGGGTCTGTTCGATCGTGGCGTCTCGATACGTTCTGGCGATTCGGTTCATGTCGTCGGCGAAGCCGCCACGCACGCCGAGGATGCCGTAGCCCGGTCCGAAGCCGCCGTTCGCCAGCGCGTACAGGGTCCGGATCGTGGCAGCGGAACGGGCTCAGGCTCAACTGCTGCAGCGGTCATCACGGGCACATCCTGCCCCAAGGCAAGTGCTTCAGCGTTGATCGCTGCTCCTCAAACCCCTGACGCGTGGAGCCACTCGGCCGTCCAGGGTGGACGAATCCGCGAGTCGGGCTTGGAGAGTGCATTACTATGTATCTAATATCAGATTGAGTACGAAGTAAGGAGCATCCATGGCCAGAGTTCGCGTCTCGCCGCGCCGCGGCGCTACCGACGCAGCGGTCGTGCTCGGCCAGCAGATCAAGACTGCGCGCATCGCGCGCAAGTGGACCGCAGCCGAGTTGGCCGAGCGCATCGGGGTCGACCGTCGCACCGTCGCGGCCATCGAAGCCGGCGACCCCGGCGTCTCGATAGGCAACGCGTTCAACGCCGCCGACATCCTCGGAGTCACCCTGTTCGGTGCTGAGGACAGCGCAGAGTTGGCGCGTCTGCGCCGCGAGGGCCGGGATCGTTTGGCCCTGCTCCCCAGCCGGGTGGACAAGCCGCGGAAGCAGTTGGAGCCTGACGATGACTTCTGATC